>JBBSNR010000465.1:0-2628 GCA_038260635.1 Phormidesmidales cyanobacterium | reverse complement strand
CCTTCCCCGATGGTCAGATTGACTATCCGATCCAGGCTGTCGCGACCGATGGCGAGCAGTCGCGCTCCGTCCATCTCAACTTTGAGCGGCAAACCCCTGAGCGCAATACCAACACCCAAGATGAAGCCGAAGACGAATGGTTTTAAAGGCGGCTATCTAACCCAAGTATGATCGCCTTATCTCTCAAGGTATCGGGGAAGATAGCCAGCTCATCTGCTCCCAGCAGTACATGAATCTATTTCCTACGGCTTCAAAGTGTGGTATTGAACTTCATACTTGCTGCGTTTTGCACTTCGAGGTGCGATCGCGGCAAAACGCTAGCCCTGTTTATGCTGAACAGTTTTAGCGCTATGTTTTTTAGCAATATGCCTTAGCCCCACCACGAGGACAAGTCTATGACCAATCCACTCTATAAAATTCGCCGTCGTCACGCCCTACAGCTATTGGCAGGTGCCTCCGGCGCAGCTTTGCTCCACGCCTGCCAGCCCAGCACTGAAGCCCCAGAGGAGGCCGCAAGTGATTCTGAGGCCGCTGAGGAAACCGCGACCGAAACTACCATGTCGATGTCCATGGGCACTGCGCCCTGGGTCGGGCAGGTGCCGCTCTATATCGCTATGGAGAAAGGCTTTTTTGAAGAGCAGGGGCTGGACTTTGAGCTGCGCAACTTTGGCACCAGCGGCGACTATCTCTCTGCCTTTTTGAGCAATAACTTAGACAGCGTTTCACTGGTCAGTTCAGAAGCGGTGCTGCTCAAAGATGAAGGCAAAGACTACAAAATTGTCATGATTCAGGACAATTCGGTCGGGGGCGACGGCATCTTAGCAAAAGACAGCATCACCAGCATTGAAGACTTTAAAGGTAAGCAAGTTGCTGTAGATACCAGCGGCGTCAGCTATTTTTTCCTGCTGCAAGTGCTCAAAGAAGCAGGTCTGACTAAAGACGATATTACCGCCGTCAATACAGAACCCTCAGCGGCAGCAGCGGCCTTCCAGTCTGGCAATGTAGATATTGCGGTGACCTACGCACCCTACCTCCAGCAGGCTGCTGAAGCGGTAGAAGATGGCCGCATTATCTACGACTCTAGCAAAATGCCAACGGCCATTATTGACATGTATTTGTTCGATGCGGCCTACGTTGAGGAAAACCCAGAAGCGGTGCAGGCGTTTGTCAACGGCATTTTCAAAGGATTGGAGTTTCTCGAAACGGATGAGGAAGAAGCCCTGGAAATCAGCGCAGTCGCGCTGGATGTAGAACCCGCCGATGTGGCCAGCGACCTGGAAGGGGTGAAGCTCCCTGACAAAGAAACCAACTTGCAAATGATGGCTGAACCTGACAGCGACCTGTATGTAGCTGAGCCTTTAAAAGAGCTAGCTGACTTTATGGTCACTGAAGAGCAAATTGCGGCAGATCCAGGCGATTTCGCAGGCGATCTCGACCCTCAGTTTGTTGAAGCTGCGCCCTCTTAAAGCCCTCTTAAAAAAAGGTAACCTGTGCCCCACTCCCCAAAACGCTATTTGGAGCCCTCCGTATTTTGGAGCATTCGTCAGGGGTTCCCGGTCTGGCTGCGGCCCATTTTGACAGCGATCGCGCTGGCAATTCCCCTGGCGATCTGGAGCTTTCTGAGCTACAGCGGCTACGTCAGCCCGACTTTTTTGCCATCCCCGACCACGGTGCTCGCGGCTGGGTGGGAGATGATGCAAGATGGAAACCTGACGACCGATATTGTTGCTAGCTCTGGCCGCGTCATGGCTGGCTTTGCGCTGGCAGCGGCAGTAGGGGTTCCCATCGGCGTGGCAATGGGAACTTTTTACAGTATGGAGAGCCTGTTTGGGGGGTTTGTCGGCACGGTGCGCTACATGCCGATCGCAGCGTTTACCCCGCTGATGATTATCTGGGCGGGCATTGATGAGCTGCCCAAGGTGCTGATTATCTTTTTGGGCATTGTGTTTTACAACGCCATTATGGTGGCTGATGCCGTTAAGTTTATCCCGAATGAAACGCTCAATGTGGCCTATACCTTAGGGGCGACTCGCCGTGACGTGCTGTTTCGGGTAATTTTGCCCGCGACTTTGCCCAGCATCGTCGATACGCTGCGGGTGAACGTGGCGGGCGCTTGGAATTTTTTGGTGATTTCTGAGCTGCTGGCTGCCGAGAGCGGTTTAGGATATACGATTATGCGCTCTCAGCGCACGCTGCAAACCGACAAAGTGCTGTTTTGCATTTTGGTGATTGGCTGCATTGGGCTGCTCACAGACTGGGCATTTAAGCTACTGTTTCGTCTGTGGCTGCCCTGGGCTGAGCCGACTGCTGGCTGAGAAGTGCCCGAGAAGTGTCTATTTGGTCACAGATCGTTCGGTCATTGGCCCCTTAGCATCAAATGGATTAAGCAGTACCTCAGCTCAGAACTGATTTCACTTGCCGTTTCTATTGGCCATTTCTATTTGCCAGGTTAGGCTGGCGGCTCTTCATGCAAACTTTCCCAACGACCTTGACGCAGCAGTTCCAGCAAGCCACGCCAAAGCTGGAAATTCGCAACATCACCCAGGTTTTTGGCAAAGGCAAGCTGGCTAAGGTCGCTGTAGACAATGTTAGCCTGGCGCTCAGGCCAAACGAGTTTAGCTGCGTAGT
>JBBSNR010000464.1:0-2631 GCA_038260635.1 Phormidesmidales cyanobacterium | reverse complement strand
TAAGCGGCCTACAGCTTCTCGCAGTAGACCTTGTATGATGGTTTCCATAGCTATCCAGTCGGGTTATTTGTGATTATTGACACCCTACATCCTGGGTAGCTTTTCTGTCCAAGCCTCTCCTTTTTTTGTCCGGACTATTGTATATAGCAGATGTCCTAATGCATTAGGACATCTGCTAGTCGAGTTGCTCGCTGTTCTCTAGCGGTTTCAGCCGACAAAAGTGTCCTAAGCAACTCGACAGAGGCTATATATGGCTTACAGCCAGTAATGTTGCATGAAGCAAAGTGCCAGAAGCTACAGCTGTGCAGTATAGCAACTGCCGCTATCTAAAGCTGATGCAGCGAGATTGGGCTATTTGACACTGACGAAGCGAGATTGGGCGATCGCCCGCAGCCGCTGCAAATCTTCTCGTCTGGAAACAGACAGCGGCACCGTCGCTTTGATAGTTTGCTCGATTAAATCAGTATTTACCGGGCAGCGCTCATACAGGGCATGATAGAGCGCGCTGACAATCACCTGTTCAATTTCTGCGCCGCTGAAGCCATCGCTAGCCGCTACCAGTCGATCTAGCTCAAAATGCTGAGGATCTTGCTGGTAGCGGACCATCTGAATTCGGAAAATAGTGAATCGATCCTGGGAATCGGGCAGATCGACAAAGAAAATTTCGTCGAAGCGGCCTTTGCGCAGCAGTTCGGGCGGCAGCTGAGAAAGATCGTTGGCGGTAGCGACGACAAACACTTCTTGAGACTTTTCCTGTAGCCAGGTAAGAAATGAGCCAAAGAGTCTGCGGCTGAGTCCGCCGTCGGCATCGCTGCTGCTCTGACCCATACTTTTTTCAATCTCATCTATCCACAAGACGGCGGGAGCCATTTTCTCAGCCAGACTGACGGCTTGCCGAAAGTTTTTCTCAGAGGCACCAATGTATTTGTCGTAGAGCTTACCGGTGTCAAGCTTGAGCAGCGGCATCTGCCACTGGCGGGCAATCGTTTTAGCCGCTAGCGACTTGCCACAACCCTGAATACCTACAATCAGAATGCCTTTGGGTGGCGTCAGGCCGAAGCTTTTTGCCTGGTCGCTGTAGCCAGTGCGGGCGCGGTCGAGCCACTGACTGAGGCGATCAAAGCCGCCGAGCTGAGCAGTGTTTTTTTCAGGTGGAATGTAGTCAAGCAGACCGGTTTCACGAATCACCTGAATTTTGCGCTCTAGCACCCGGCCAATGTCAGCGGCGTTGAGCTGGCGATCCGCGAGGGCGGCGTAGGCAATGACTTTTTTGGTTTGCTTCAGCGTCATGCCCCGTACGGCTTGAGTGAGCTGATGAGTCTCCTCAGTGGAGAGATCAACCGCCACTCGTCCGCGAAAAGAGCGGATGGCGCTATCGATGGCCTGCTTGAGTTCGGTTGTCCCAGGCAGCGGCAAATCGAAATAAATAGCTTCGTGGGCGACTGCTTTGGGCAGAGAGACCTGCTCTCCGGTAATAATCAAGGCTGATTGGCTGTAGCTAAATGTATGGGCGACTTCTCGAAAGAGTCTGGCCAGTGTCGCATCGTCTAAATGGGTGGCAAAGTCTTTGAGCCAGTAGAGTCCTCGGGTCGGTAGCGACTGAATGTGGCGCAGCACATCTAGCGGGTCGGCGGTGTACTCAATCACCGCAGGACGGCTCGCACCGGGCGGGCTGAAGTCGTCTTGCCAATGGTTGTGTCCGCCCTGCAAGCGGCCCATGCCCTGAGCGATACTCCAATCGAAAGCCAGCATTTGCAGGTCTTGAGTGGCCTGGCCTAACAGAGTCTGCACCCGCTCCTCTTCCACCGTTTCGATGATGATGACTGGGTGAAAGGACATCAGTAGCGTTTGCAGATGATGCAGACTGTGAGTGAAGGTGTTGCAGGTGGAAGACATTACAGCATCGGACCGGTGACAATGCTGTCTCAGGGTTCCCAAACCGCGCTGCTTCAGTGAGAGGAATAATTTCTAGGCTTTTGGCGGGCCAGGGGAGGCCGCTGAAGGTGACAGCGGCTCGGTCGGAGGAGTGGGCATCGCCGAGGGGGCTAACGCTAAATCTGCTGGCTGCCAGCGACTGTCGGCGGGAAGCTGCCAGGTATTGAGCACATCTTTAATCAGCAGCTCTTGAATCCAGGTTTTGGCGACGACGGTGAGCGGCAGCGCCAGCACCAACCCTAAAAAGCCAAAGATGCCAGCAAAGAAGATCTGGGCGATCAGCGTAAAGGCGGGGAGTAGGGCGACCTGATGGGCCATAATGGCCGGGGTGAGCCAGTATGCTTCGATTTGCTGAATGATGATGTAGAGAACGACAACGGCGATCGCCTTCCAGGGATCATCTGACAGCAACGCAACAACGACGGGGAAAACCATACTCAGCGTTGGCCCCAGGTTGGGAATAAAGTTGAGAATGCCAGCTAGCAGCGCATGGGCAAAAGCCAGGTCGATCCCCAGCATCAGCAGCCCTAAGAAACTGACGAAAAAGATAAAAACCGAGCTGATAATGATGCCACCGAGCCAGTTGCCGATGGCTATTTCACATTTGCTAAAAATCTCTTGAGCCCGCTGCCGGTAAAACGAGGGAAAGAGCAGCAGTACCCCGTCTAAATAGGCAGTGGGGTTAGTCAGCATCAT
>JBBSNR010000463.1:0-2659 GCA_038260635.1 Phormidesmidales cyanobacterium | reverse complement strand
GCTGAGAGGCTACTTTGAGCGCAGCGCAGTGGCGATCGCCTTTTCGGTCTTAGTGATTTTTCTCTATGGCGGCATCATCTGGGGCGTATTGCCCAACCAGCCCGGCATTTCGTGGGAAGGCCATCTGTTCGGCTTTTTGGGGGGTATTTTAGCGGCGCGACTACTGGCCAAACCTCGTCGTCAACCGCAGCCCAAAGATTTTTAGCCTTGACGCACGCTGCACTAGCCTTCCGGTGTCAGCCGCTCTCCCTGCTCAAGGGTGTTAGCGACCGCATCTGTTAAATAGTTGGCCGCAGCTTCTACGGCGGCAACGGCATTCTCATAGAGCATTCGGGTTGGTCCCAGTACACCCAGACTGCCGACTGGCCCCGGCGCACTGCCATACAGCGACGTTACCAGCGCACAAGACTGCATCGGAGCCACCGGGTTTTCGGTGCCAATCCAGATGCGCAGCCGCTGGTTATTTGAAGTTGCTTCGCCCAGCAGAGAGTCAGCTTCAGTTAGCCTAGCCGTAGAGATAAGCGGCCAGAGCTGATCGCGACCGTCTTCTAAAAGCTGGACGAGGCTGCGAATTTGGCTGCGCTCCGAAAATTCGGGCTGATCGAGGACTTCAGCCAGGCCGCTGACCAATATTTGGGTGGCGGGATTGATGCGCGATCGCCGGGCCAAATCGACCATACCCTGCTGCAAACCGCTGATGTACCGCTGAAAAGCCTGATCGAGATCAGATAAGTCTAAAGTAATGTTGTGAAGTGCCTGGCCCCGCAGCTGTTCGGTGAGAAAATTTGAGAGCACTTGCAGCTCCCGGTCGATTTCTTCCAGGCTGACTGGGGCGCTGTCGGCGCTGCCTGATGAGTTGCCCGGTGGGCTTGGGGAGCGATCGCTCTGACGCGGCAGCGGCAGCAAAATGGAATGATTGCTATAAACATCGAACACCACCAGCAATAGCAGCTGATAATCGCTGACTCGTATCAGCTGTAAATGCTTAATTTTGGGTTCATCCAGCTGGGGCATGGTGACTAGCGCAATGTAGCCACTGAGACTCGCTAAAATTTGCGCCGATTCTTGCAGCAGCCCTTCTATTGCCTGCCCCTGCCAGCCCAGCCGCTGGTTGAGCGTGGTTTCCATCCGGCGGGTCAGCGGCTCAGACGGGCTCATCAGCTCATTCACATAGGCCCGGTAGCCCGAGTCCGACGGAATCCGCCCGGCAGAAGTGTGCGGCTGATAGAGCAAACCAGAGTCTTCTAAAACGCTCATGACGCTGCGAATGGTCGCTGCGCTTACCCTCAGGTTGTAGCCCTTGGCCAAAGACTTAGACCCGACTGGCTCTGCTGTGCTGACATAGTGGCGTACTGTCGCCCGGAGAACATTCTGCTGTCTGGGGTTGAGCTTCATGGACGCTTTGCCTGTGGAGTACCTGCACTTTAACGAAACTGGCTAGCCTTTGGCTGATGCCAGGCCCAGAGCCCCGACCAAACCGAGAATGGAGATATGCCCTCTTTAATAATTTTGCATCACATTAACAGATCCTTAACCAGTGGCTGTGACTGTTATTACAAAATGATCCCCTCTGATAATCATCCTGCGGTTATCTGACTGTAGCAATCTTCAGCAATCATCTCGATATCCTGGTAAATTCAGAGAGTCATGGCAATACTGCTGTGACCTCAGGGCGCATGGTAAAGGCCCGACGGGTAAGCTGGCTTGTCTTTTCGCTTGCTCAGGGCTGCGTTCTCACCCTCACCGGATTCCTGCTGTGCCAGGTGATGCCATCATGTCTGACCTTCCCTTTACCCTCGATCAGCTCCGCATCTTAAAGGCCATTGCCGCTGAGGGCAGCTTTAAGCGCGCTGCTGACAGTCTATACGTGTCACAGCCAGCGGTAAGCCTGCAAGTGCAAAACCTGGAGCGCCAGCTAGATGTGCCTTTGTTTGACCGAGGAGGACGCCGGGCGCAGCTGACTGAAGCGGGGCATTTGCTGCTGGAGTATGGCGATCGCATTCTCAGCCTGTGCCAGGAAACCTGCCGCGCAATCGAAGATCTGCAAAACCTCCAGGGCGGCACACTCATTGTGGGCGCTAGCCAAACGACCGGCACCTACCTGCTGCCGCGCATGATCGGTCAGTTTCGCCAGCGCTACCCAGAGGTCGCAGTGCAGCTGCACGTCCACTCGACCCGTCGCACCGCCTGGAGCGTAGCCAACGGCCAGATAGATTTGGCCATCATTGGCGGTGATATTCCACCAGAGCTGCAAGACTCTTTAGAAGTGGCCTCTTACGCCGAAGATGAGCTGGCGCTGATTATGCCGGTTTTTCACCCGCTGGCTTCTAACGACGTGATTGCCCGCAGCGATCTCTACAAGCTGAAGTTCATCACGCTCGATTCTCAGTCCACCACTCGTAAAGCCATTGACCATGTGCTGAGCCGGGGCGGTATTGAGACTCGGCGGTTGCGCATAGAGATGGAGCTCAATTCAATTGAGGCGATTAAAAATGCGGTGCAGTCGGGCCTAGGGGTGGCCTTTGCCTCAACCTCTTCAATTGAGAAAGAGCTACAGATGGGCGTGATTCACCGAGCTCGCATAGAGTCGGTCGAAGTGAGGCGAACGCTATCAGTGATTTTTAACCCCAACCGCTATCGCTCCAAGGCGGCAGAAGCG
>JBBSNR010000462.1:0-2664 GCA_038260635.1 Phormidesmidales cyanobacterium | reverse complement strand
CTGCCCAGTGTGTCGCCCTATGCGCAGAGATAGGTGCTTCAGATGGCCGTTGTGCAGCTTTTCGTCGTATATCTTCCACTGGCGATCTTGAATGTCTTGCTTGACTTCGGCTAGCAGCGGGTCGAGGCGATCATCTTGCACCGGGCACTGGTTGAGATTGACCAGGCGATGAGAGCCTTTACGGTAGTAGCCTGCTTTGACGGCTTGGGTCTGCGATCGCCCCAACGGATAGGTCGCCTTATTGCGATAGCCCAGCTGCTCTGCTGAGGCCATCACCGGATCAACCGGCACGCCCTCTAGCTTGCCGATTCGCGCCAGCGCATCTACCACCAGATGGTGCTTGGCAGCTAGCTGCGCTTCGTAGCCCACCTGCTGCCACTGACAGCCCCCACATTTATCTGCCACCATGCAGGCTGGCCTCACCCGCTGCGCAGCAGGCTTAACGATGCCTGCGGGGATGCCAAAGCCATGAGTCGCCTTCACCCGAGTCAGCTTCACCCGCATGACATCTCCTGGCACCGTGTTGGGCACAAACACGACGCGATCTTCCCAACGGCCCACTCCATCGCCACTGTTGCTCAAATCGGTGATGGTCATCTTCAAAATCTCACCCTGTTGCCATTTGGGGGCTGGCGGTTCGGCAGGCCACATGCTCTCTGGAGCATCTGGTTGATTTTGAGGTGAGGGCAGTGAAGACGTCATGGTCGCTCTAGCTAGTTTGAGGGAGTGCGCTGAGGGGAAAACTGGGCGGCGAAGTGCCGTATTTGCTAATTGAAATGCTCAGCCTCTCAGTATGGCGCATTTATTCCGTAACGGGTTTCTGGATTCGGGGTAGAAATATCAACCTCAGGCGTCTCCAAAGGGCATTTGGCTGTCAGCTTAATATTTCTTGAGGCTTTTCTCAGGTGGGGCTTTGCGGTGCTATTTTTGTCTGCGGGGATCAAATTATGGAGAAACTGGGAGCGATCGCTTTCCCTGTGGTCCCTGAAGTCGCTAAACTATAAACATCAATAGAGTCACCGCAATCCAAAAAACTATGTCTGTTGTCAGCCAAGTAATCCTTAATGCAGATGACGAGTTGCGCTACCCCACTAGCGGCGAACTCAAAGGTATTGAAAACTTTCTCAAGACCGGCAATCAGCGAATGCGGATTGCTCAGACGTTAGCAGATAACGAAAAAAAGATCGTAGCCCAGGCCAGCGGCGCGCTCTGGAAAATCCGTCCAGACTTTATCGCCAAAGGTGGCAACGCCTACGGTCAAAAGCAGCGTGCCCTCTGCCTGCGCGACTACGGCTGGTACCTGCGCCTGATCACCTACAGCATCATTGCGGGTGATAAAGACCCCATCGAAGACATCGGTCTAATCGGCGTGCGTGAAATGTACAATGCGCTCGATGTGCCCGTCCCTGGCATGGTAGAAGCTATTCGCTGCCTCAAAGACGCTTCCCTGAAGCTCATGAGCGAAGAAGATGCTGCCGAAGCCGCGCCTTACTTCGACTACATCATCCAGGCTATGGCTTCATAGCCCTACTCATCACAACCAGATGAACTGCCAATACCGATAATTCAGACCGAAAGTCCAGGGGAGCGCATAGCGCTTCCCTATCTTTTTGTGTGCTTTCTCCAAGCATTGCGCGCTTTTAGCTCTGGTTAATACATTTGTACGCTGTTTGATATATCCTTAAATCCACAGCATGTTAAATAGCTATGGTCTCTTTTTCTAGTGCAGTTTCTGGTCCCGCATCTGCCACTTGTTTGGGCAGAGTCGTAAAATCCAACTCCCACTGTGACTACGTCGTTCAGCTCGACACGGATAACGACGTCGAGAATCCGCCCCAGATCGAAGACTATGGCTTTGGGCAATTCGTAAAGTTCGACAGCCACCGGCACTGGGCAGTAGGCATCGTTTACGATTCTCAGCTATTCAACTCATCTTTTCTAAACAGCGGCCCGCGTCTCACCAGCGCTCCCGATCCGACTTTCACACCTGATCTCATTCAAGACACCTGCATTTTGCTCAACGTTGTCTTAGTCGGCAGCTTGCAGCCAGGCAACCCAAGTGACTATGGACTACACGGTATTCCCAGAGTCGTAGTGCCAGCCAACACGCCGGTCTGCCGAATGGAGACCGATCAAATCCACAGCTTTCATCGGTCCGCTGAAGGGAAACCGCAGTTTGCCTACTACAGCCATCTGCTGCGCGCTGGCGGCGGATTTGCCGCACAGCTCACCCAGCAGGTACTCAGTGAGCTAATCGCAACAGAGCTGTTCTCAGGGGCAGACCAAAGGGCGCTTCAGGTATTGCGTAAAGAACTCTCCTGGAAAAGCACAATGGGAGCCATGCGCTAAGCGGTGAAACCTGTCTGCTGACGCGGTCAAACTAGCGAAAACGGCATGGGCTAGGCTCTACACCTTATGGCACATATCTGGTCTGCTGAACATTAAAGGCTTGCAACATTCCGTTACATTTGCTATATTGATTGTATCGGTGAGACAAACGCTTTCTTTCGAGGCGCTCTCACCAATACGTACCTAACTACTGGAATAATAATGACTACTACACTACAGACACGCCAAAGCGCGTCGCTGTGGGAGCAGTTTTGTCAGTGGGTCACCAGCACCGAAAACCGCCTCTACGTAGGCTGGTTCGGCGTGTTGATGATT
>JBBSNR010000461.1:0-2678 GCA_038260635.1 Phormidesmidales cyanobacterium | reverse complement strand
AGACCCGGCAGGAACGGTGGCTGCGATCGCCGTCAAAATGTCGTAGGCATCTTTTTTTAGCAGCGCGGCAGTAGCCACCTCCGTATCGGCTAGGTTGTCACGCACCCAGCGCAAGACAATCCCCCCATTGTTGATTGCCCCGCCAATCACCCAGTGATCTTTAGTCAGCGCGTAGCAAAACAGCCGCTCTTTTTCGTCGGTGTAAGGTTGCCTAAGCATGGCTCGCACTGCCCCGCTCGTCCCGACTGTAACCGCAACTGTGTTGGGTCTGATTGCCCCCACCCCCAAATTTGCCAGCACTCCGTCGCTAGCTCCCATCACTACGGGCGTCTGCGCTGGTACCTGCAATTGACCCGCCACCTCAGGATCTATTGACGTAAGCACATGCGTGGTCGGCACTAGCTGCGAAAGCCGACTCGAACTGATCGCAGCTAGCTCCAGCGCTTCTGCATCCCAATCAAGGGCTTTCATATTAAACAAGCCAGTGGCATTGGCAATGGAATAGTCCACCACGTACTGCTTGAACCAGCGATAGATCACATATTCTTTAATCGAGATAAACTTGACGGCTTGCTCAAAAATATCCGGCTGCTCAGCCCGCAGCCACATCAGTTTTACCAAAGGAGACATCGGGTGAATGGGCGTCCCAGTACGCGCGTAGAGGCTGCGAGCATCGCACTTCTGCCGAATTTTGCTAACCCACTCAACGCTACGGCGGTCGGCCCAAGTGATGCTGTTGGTGAGCGGCTGACCCTGGTCATCGACGGCAATCAGGCTGTGCATGACGGTGCTAAACGACATCCCAATAATGCCTTTTGCCTCCTGCGGATAGCCTTCAACCACAGTGCGGATACTGTCCACTACAGCCCGATAGATCTCTTCTGGATCCTGCTCCTGCACCGCCGCCTGAGGCGACAGCATCGGGTAGCCAATGGAATGCTGTCCGACAATACTTCCGGTCAATGCAAACAGAACAACTTTGGTACTGGTTGTGCCAATGTCGATACCGAGAATGTATTCAGAAGTAGTCATAGCGGCCAGAGAATAAAGGACAGAGAGATTATAAGAAGAAGCTGATAATTAAGACGACCAGAAAGCCCACTACGCCGACAATGGTTTCCATCACCGTCCATGAACGCAGCGTTTGGGCTTCACTCATGCCAAAGTATTTGCCCACCAGCCAGAAGCCAGAATCGTTCACATGAGAAAGAACAGTGGCACCGCAGGCGATCGCAATCGTAATCGCCGCCACCATAGGAGGTGAATAGTCCGCTAGCTGCACGGCTGGCGCAATTAAACCTGCTGAGGTTACCATCGACACAGTTGCAGACCCCTGACTCACTCGCACAGCGGTCGCAATTAAAAACGCCAGCAAAATCAGCGGTAAATTTGAAGCGGCCATGACTTTTGCCAGGGCGTCTCCAACACCAGTCGTCACAAGTACCTTACCGAAAACTCCGCCTGCTCCTGTTACCAGAATAATCAGACCGACCGGCTCAAAAGAACGGCTGGCAATATTGCCAATATCTCGGCGGGAGAAGCCCTGACGAGTCCCCAAAAAATAAAACGCCAGCAGCGATGCTAGCACCAGTGCGACAAAGGGATGCCCTATAAAACTCATCCAGTTGCGCACCCAGTTTCCCTCTGATAAGACAACACCAACTACCGTATTCAACAAAATGAGCACCAGCGGCACGGCAATGATACCAACTACCATGCCAAAGGTCAGGGGCTCTTTGGGCGTGCGATCAGCTACAGCAGGCGCAGCCATATTGCTTGAGGCCGGAGGAGCCTCAGGCGCAGCCTCAGGCTCTTCCATCGGTGCATCAATATGAATTTGCTTCGCAATATAGCGACCGAAGAAAATTCCCCCTACGATCATCGCCGGAACGCCCGCAATGAGGCCAAACAAAATTACCCAGCCCAGGTCTGCGCCTAGCAGCCCGGCGACGGCGACTGGCCCAGGTGTAGGGGGGATAAAGCTATGGGCCACAGCGATGCCTGCGGTCAGAGGAATGCCATAGTACAGGATTGATCGCCCCGTTCGTCGGGCCATGCTATACACCAACGGAATAAACAGAATCAGAGCCACGTCAAAAAATACCGGAATTGCCACAATCAACCCAGTTATACCCAGTGCCCAGGGAGCACGCTTCTCCCCAGCCTTTTTTAGCAGCGTATTGGAGATAATTTCAGCCCCACCCGAAGCCTGTAGCATCTCCCCAAAAATAGCGCCTAAGCCAATCACAATCGCGATGTAGCCAAGGGTGCCGCCCATTCCCTCCTGGATCACATCCGCGATTTCAGCCGGTGGGATGCCGCCAATCACCGCGACAAACAAACTGGCAATCAGCAGCGCAACAAAAGCCTGAACACGCGCGTAAATAACCAGAAAAAGCAGCAGCGCTATCCCTAAAATAGCAATAAAAATCAGCGAAAAAGTAGACATCAGATTTCCTCCTGACTGCCTATCAAATCTCAATTCATATTTCGCAACTATGAAACGTGAGCTGACTTAGGCCACTGGTCAGTGATTTAAGTCAGCAGATTTGAAAACAGCCCAAAAATAGTTCAATACAGCAAGCTTCGCTAGATTTGGCTGCTGTAGCCTCTTTCTGACGATGGAGATACCTGTTTACTTCAAACTTCTTATTACTTGACCGCTATCAACTTCTGGT
>JBBSNR010000460.1:0-2678 GCA_038260635.1 Phormidesmidales cyanobacterium | reverse complement strand
TTACTCACCGCTGTGGGGCTGGTATTTGCGGTGCGATCGCGCCAAACCTGGTCTTTGCTTTCCTTAGAAAAACACTATGCGCCTCCTCAAAGTCACCCGCGCTCGTCGCTATCTGGCGATGGCAACTGCTGCCAGTCTGATCTGCCTCAGTCTCCATCCGATCTTCAGCCCTGACAAGGCGATCGCTCACGAAGTCGAAGTGGTTGAAGATGTCGGTGCGACGATGCATATCGAACCCAATGACACTCCTCGCGCCGGGGAAGAAGTGCTGGCCTGGTTTGCCCTCACCCAGCGCGGCGGCCAAACCATTTCTGAGGCAGACAGCAAATGCGAGCTGGCCATCTACGCTCAGCCCCGACAAAGCACCGACGCCCCTGTCCTCACCCCTACCCTCACAGCGGTCGATGCCGAGGGCTATCAAGACATACCTGGTGCCCGCTTCACCTTTCCTAAAGTCGGGGCATATACGCTGCTGCTGAGCTGCATTCCTGAGCAAGCCAGCGAGTTTGATTCCTTCGAGCTAGATTTTGAAGTGACCGTCGCTGCTGGGCAGGCCGTTTCGGAGCCGTCGGGTGCAGTCGCCAGTCAGCCAGAAGCCGCTATTTCAAATCCCAGCAGTTCAGCTGATCCCACCACCGCAGATCCTTCTTCAGCATCAGTCCGACCCGCTGTGCTAGTAAAGCGGATTGCCTTGGGAATAGGTGGATTGATTTTTCTAGGGGGGCTAGCCGTCAGCGGTTGGCTGTCACGACAAAAGCCATAATAGAAAGAGACGCTTAGGTGACCCTATGTATAGTGGGCGAGCCGGGAGAAAGCTAAACATGCATACAGCTGAAGTTCATCACGATAGTCTTTTAGACCGGATTTTTATCTGGCTGGTTTCTCGGAAAATGGCGAACGCGATTGACACCGAGATGCCGACTAGCGGCTACAGCGGGTTTGTCGATCTCTCCAAGCAAATCATGCAGGGGCGCAGCCCTCAAGAGCAGCAGGCAGTGGTCGCTCGCGTCTTGCAGTCGCTGATTCCTGGGCCGGTGCTGTGGGCCATTCGGACGGTTTTTTCACCGACGCGGCTGGTCTGTGTGCTCAATGCCTGGTTTGCTGCGCAGATGTTTGAGTGGTTAGTGGGCCCTTGTCAGGTGACTGAGACAGATGTGGAGGGGAAAGATGGCGTGGTGCGATCGCAGCCCAGCGCCGTCCATATTGAAAAATGCCGCTACCTCAAAGAAAGCCAGTGCGTTGGCCTATGCGTCAACCTATGCAAGCTGCCTACACAAAGCTTTTTCACCGAAAAATTTGGCATTCCTCTCACCATGACGCCAGACTTTGAAGATCTCAGCTGCACAATGGCGTTTGGGCAGCTGCCGCTGGCGATCGCTGATGACGAAGTGACAGAGCAGCCTTGCCTCAGTGACTGTTCTGCGAGCAGTCCCTCAGCAGATGCTTGCCCCAAGCTCGCCAACTAATTCGCTTTTTGCAACATTTCTTAATAAAAAGCTTAAGATAGATGGGTCGATATCTACTATCTGCTATCTATGACGCTCTCTCAAGCCAAAACCAGCGCCGCTCCCCAGGCTGTCAGCCGCGCTACTAATACTCAGCCACCCTGGAAAGTCAATCTACTCTATGACGGTGACTGTCCGCTGTGCCTGCGCGAGGTTAACTTTTTACAAAAGAAAGATGCCGGTCGCGGCATCATCAAGTTCACAGACATTAGCGACCTAGACTACAGCCCCGAAGAAAACGGCGGCGTAGATTTTGAAACGGCGATGGGCCGTATTCACGCAGTGCTCGCTGACGGCACCGTGGTTAAAAACGTCGAAGTATTTCGCCAGGTTTACGCTGCCCTGGGTATCGGCTGGATATACGCAGCGACCAAGTGGCCAGTTATCGGCCCAATCGTGAACAAAATCTATGATATTTGGGCCGATAAGCGCCTGGCCATCACCGGTCGGCCCAGCCTGAAAGAAGTCATGGCTGAGCGCCAGCAGAAAATTGAATGCGAAACCGAAGGCCGCTGTCGGCTGGAAGATTCGTAGCTTCGGCTGCGCTCAGCTACCGGGTGAGATGCGTGAGTTATAAATTCTGCCAATCGGCCCAGGGAATTTCTTTGCCTGGAAGGGCCACCCGTTCAAAGGGCCAGTCTTGAGCCATCCAGGTTTTTACCGCTGCTAGCAGTCGATCCTCCAGACCGCTTGCCAGCTCGCTTTGCCGAACCCACAAAATCACCTGGGCGTCATAGTCTGCTGGCGCTGCTGGGTCAATATACACGCAGCCCAAGCAGCGACTTTCGCCCAGGCTCATTACCGTATAGGCAAACGAGGTGCGGTTTTGAAATTCCTTTTGGTGCCAGCCCAGGTCAATCAGATCTTGCTCAAGGGTAAGGTCTGCGGCGGGCCAGGTGCTCTGCGGGCCAAAGACGCCTCGCAGATGATCGCGGCTGGTCATCACCGCTTCGTAGTCTTTCACCACGTCGTTAATGGTGAGCATTCGCAGGCGAAATTCGTCAGTGACTAAGCCAGCGGGCACCCGGAATTCGGAGGGAACGAGCACAGCTATGCCTCTTGTAAAAAAGCCAGATAGCCATTGCTCATATCTTTTACCGCTATTTCGTAAAACTGCTGACCGTGCTCGGGCGTGGCCAGGTCTGGATTGGACCCCATGCGCCCATCGGCATA
>JBBSNR010000459.1:0-2712 GCA_038260635.1 Phormidesmidales cyanobacterium | reverse complement strand
GATCGCGAGGCTTGCAAGACGGCGCTCAGCAGCTGGGCGTCGTAATACTGGCTAAGATAAGCTGCCGCTAAGAAATCCGGCTCAGAAGCCTGCATCAGATGGCTGGTATCTGAGCGGAGGCCGTGCATCAGCGCCGTCGCGCATTTCACATGTGTACTGTTGCTGCGATCTAGCTGGAACAGACCCGCCTGTAGGTATTGGGTCATCATCGTGGCTGTCGCGTGAACGTCGGGGCGAATATCTGCTAGCTCGGCATTCAGCTCACCTTGAGAAGCGTGGTGATCGACGACCAAAATCAGCGGCAGCTGAGCGGCTTTAACGCGCTCGGTGAGGTGGCTGGTAGTCCCTTGCGTATCGATCAGAACATAGCCTTGATACTGAGAGAGATCGGGCGCTTCGCTGGCTTGAGTCGGCCAGCGTTTGGCAGGTAAATTGGTGAGCTTAACCAGAGCAATATTTTCCTGGTGGCTGAGCGTACCAGAATAGTAAATGTCGCACTGAATGCTGTACTCGCCGGCGATTAAACGGTAGGTCCAGGCGGCTGACAGCGCATCGGGATCGGGAAAATCTTGCAAGAGCACCAACTGTCTGGTGCCGCTGTGCTTTTTGAGCAGCTTTTCTAAAGCTTCGGTCGGGCTGCTCTTAAAGCCTGCTGTGCGCCGTAGGGTAGCCGCTTTTTCTTCTAGAGACTTGTCCTCTGGTGATTGCGGAGCTTTGGAATGGGAGTCTTGACTGTCTAGCAAAGCGCTTTTGGGTAACGACATAGGAGGAGTGACTGTCGCCTGAAGCAGGCGTTTAACGTGAAGTGATGAATGGAATGAAGCTGCACCGCCAACCAAAACCTGCCAGCAGCCAGCTAGCAGGGCCGAGCACACAAAATCGGTAAATTTACAGGCGTATCTCTACTATTATGAACGCTCGCTCCTGGTCTATGCGCAGGTGAAGCGCTGAGTCAGGCGAGAAGTTTACAGTTCTGAAAATTTATCACCGCAGTGAAGGCCCAGATGACGGTTTAAATGAAGGCATTAGTTGAGCCCGATGACATAGCGTCGCCACTCTTGGTGAACACCGCCGCGCACATGCCTGGAGATTTCAAAATACAGGCTGCTGTGAGGTTTGCGGGGCGGGTTGGTCAGCGGCATTTGGGCTTCTTTGGGTGTGCGGCTGCCTTTTTTGACATTGCAGCGAACGCAGGCGCTGACGATGTTTTCCCAAGAGTCGCCGCCGCCGCGCGATCGCGGCAACACATGATCGAGCGTCAGGCCGTCGCCCGCATAGCCGCAGTACTGACAGGTATGATTGTCGCGGTGCAGCAGGTTGCGCCGAGTGAGGGGAATATCTTTGTAGGGGATGCGCACATAGTGGCGCAGCCGGATCACCGTTGGCAGTGGAAACCCTGGATAGATCAGCTGTTCGCGTTGCTCTATCTGCTCCGCTTTGCCTTTAATTACCAGCACTACCGCTCGCCGCCAGCTTGTGATGTTAAGCGGCTCGTAGGAAGCATTTAGGACAAGAACCTTACTCATATCACACTCGCCAGGATCCTGCATTAGATAGTAGCACAAACAAAGCCATCAGAGGGTTTGAGCGACTGCTCCCGGTTTGCCCTACACTGTTTGCCTGAGAGGGACACGCGGCGCACCTGCCCAAAGTGCTCAAGTGAAGAGAAGACCCGTTTGAAGACCGTTATTTTTGTGAGGTTGTGATGCTCAGCTGGGACGAAACGCCTGCCCTGTTGCCAATGCGCTGCTGTCGGGCCTGGGTCGAAATTGATTTGGCGGCGCTAGCTCACAATGTGCGGACCCTTAAAGCGCTGCTGCCAGCCAGTACCGATCTGATGGTGGTGGTGAAGGCCGATGCCTACGGTCATGGAGCGGTGACGGTGGCTAAGACCGCCTTGCAGTCGGGCGGCACCTGGCTAGGGGTGGCAACCGTGCCGGAAGGTATTGAGCTGCGACAGGCGGGCATTGATGCGCCAATTTTGGTGATGGGGGCGGTGAACCATCCGGCAGAGGTGAGGGCGATCGCTCACTGGCAGCTACAGCCGACGATTGTCAACCCAAAGCAGGCGCTGATATTTTCTGAAACGCTGGCTGTCTCCGCTCAACTGTCAGAAGCGCCGATGCCTGTGCATTTAAAGCTGGATACGGGCATGTCTCGGCTGGGGTTTAGCTGGCAGCGAGCGGTTGAATTTGCTCGGTTTGTGCAGCAGCTGGCGCATTTAGAGACGGTCAGTCTGTATTCTCATCTGGCGACGGCAGATAGCCCTGATCCGACGGTGATGATCTTGCAGCAGCAGCGGTTTGAGCAGGCGATCGCCGCCCTCACAGCGGAAAACCTGCTCCCTGCCCAGCTCCACCTGGCCAACGCCGCTGCTGCCTTAGCTAAGCCAGCGCTGCACTACGACATGGTGCGCGTCGGCTTAGCAACCTATGGCCTATATCCGGCTCCTCACCTTAAGTCTGCCGCTGATCTGCGGCCCGTCTTAGCCGTCAAAGCCCGGATCACGCATCTAAAAACCATAGCGCCAGGTACCGGCGTCAGCTATAGCCATCAGTTTGTCGCTCAGCAGCCGATGCAGATTGCGATCGTCGGCATTGGCTACGCTGACGGCGTCCCGCGAATTTTGTCAAACCAGATGCAGGCTGTCGTCAGCGGTCAGCCGGTACGCCAGATCGGTGCCATCACTATGGATCAGCTGATGCTGGATGT
>JBBSNR010000458.1:0-2720 GCA_038260635.1 Phormidesmidales cyanobacterium | reverse complement strand
GGCGTAAAAGCGCATTCCACCACCCGGAATCGAAAGGGAGTCTTCGCGCTGATCTGGGGTGATGTTGGGCATTTCTCCGCCAGTTAGCTGCACCAGGTCGTTTGCCTGCACGTCTAACAGCCATTCGTTAAATTTTGATCTGGAAACTTGATCGCCAATTTCTCGGCGGAGGCGGTAGATCGGCACCAGATCGTTCAAGTTGTAGTCTTGGTTGAGCTGGTCGTAGGCTTTTAATAGAACATCAGTAAAGGCTTTAGTAGAAGCAATTTCAGCAACTTTGCCATTGCCGTTAGCCTTGCCATTAGTTTTAGAGACTTCGACCCCCTCATTCCGTTGCCGAAGCCACTTTAACAGCGCATTAGCCACCTTCGGCCCGGTATTAGATACAAAGGCGAATTCTTCATCGGCCAGATTTTCAGCCAATCGCTGCTTCCCGGCAGTAGTCAGTGTGTAAACCTTTCTATTTTTAGTCTTCTGCTGGAACGACAGTGATTCGTCCTGCTCCAGCTGAGCCAGTGCGTCTGAATAAGCTTTTCCCTTAGAACTGGGGACAAAGCTGCTTTTAGAAACATACTCCGACGTGTCTAAAGCCCAGAGATCTAGCAGAATGCGTGTCTCTGCGTACAGTGGCGAAAGTTTTTTACCCATGTGATGCCCTTTTGATAAATATTTATGAGTGCAAGCCGCGCTGATCGGCCCAATCGGAGTGTTAGCTGAGCAGTCTGAAAAGGAGTACTCTGGCAAAGTCAACCGACTTTACTGCTAACGGCCCTGCAATTACTGCAAAGTTCTGGCAAACTATCCTTAGCCTTATCAGTACTTCTATAGTGTGCCCACACAATCTCGAAGTTATGCGCGGATTAGGGCAAGCTTTATCAATTTCAATTGATTGATGAAGCGCTCTTAAATCAGACTCTTTTCACTCAACTTTAAAATATTGAGATCAGCCAAGCGCATGTTCTCCCAAGCTGCTTTTTCTCTCAGGCAAAGGTAACTACTCAGGCTGTAAAGCTGGGACAACAGGATCGTTGCGGCTTGGCTGTGAGCCCATCGGCGATCAAGCCTTCGTAGCGCTGCTCAAAATCAGTGAGCTGGGATGGAGCTGACTGATCAAGCGCTTTAGCCGTATCGACAGCGGTTTTAATCTCGACCGACAACGTCATCATCTGACCGGCCCAGGGTTGTCCGTAGCGTTCGACGATGAAGCGCAGTACCCGGCGTAGCTGTGCCAGCCATCATGCACACCAATTCGCGCCATTCCAGCGTGCTTCCCGGATGCCCCTTTTGCTCACCGCTTGGCCGCTCACTCTTTTTCCGTAGCCTCTTCGTGCGTTTCTTAGCCCCGTCGATTGACGGCGGTTTGCTGCTTTGCGACTATCTTTCTTGAGCTTGTCTTACCGCTTCGTCGTCGCCGCTTCTAAGCGCCCGATTCGGTTCAATAATCCTTCTATCCAGGAGACAACCGCATCCTCGCCTTCTCGGTACACCGCTCGGATATCGTCTCTACTGATAGGCACGCTTGGCGCTTGCTTGCTCACAGATATCGCAACCGCATGTTTTCTCGTGAAGCTCTGAAAACACTACGGCCTATGGCCTCGCTAGGCTTTCAATTGGTGGAAAAAATTAAGCCTGAGTAGTGACGATAGAGCAATGATTCTGCTCCACCGTATTGTTCCAATAGCGGCAATTGATTGTTAGCTGGCAGTCAACAGAAAGACATACGCTGCTGACTGCCAAACAGCTGTTAAATGGATCGCTGTGAGGCGACGCTATTCTTGCTCTGGCGGTTTGTTAGGTTATTTTAGTTTTCCGCTTAACAAGCAGGTCGCAAGCTGGATGCCGCTCATGGTATACCACGGATCGGAGCAGCTTCTAGCCAGCGCCACCGGCTCAAAGCCCGAAGGCTTTAAAGACTTTAATATAGCGGGCCCAGTCGATTGCATAGCCTCTAGCGCGACGGGCGCTGTAAACGGTGTTGCTTTGGCAGTGGCGGGTATGGCAACGTTTGCGGCGGCTATGACTGCCAACAAAAATAAGGACTGCTGTTTTTTAGACATTTTGTTTTTCATGCTCGAAGATTTCCACGATTGAAGAGATTTTTTGGATAAGGAATATAGCGGTTTCCAGAGGCATATCTCAAGCAGAGGCTATGCCAATGAATGGTATGAGTCACTTTGCCTGTTGTCTTGGTGAGCATTTCCTAGCATCGCAAAGCGATGCGGGGTCTCACCGCTGCTACATCAGGCTTTTGGCCTATGTGGTTTACCTTGGCAAAGTAACAAACGCTATAGATGCAATGAACAAACTATGAGGTGCACAAGATATAAATTAACTCGTTCTTTTAGGGCCGGTCAAGTGACTAGCGTCATGTGTTGGTGCTATGAGCCTGTCACATGACAGGAGCAGATCGGATAGAACGGTCGGCACTGAGATAATAAACAATTTGAAATGGATAGTAGTGCTGCCGAATACGTACTGATTGTTTTGTATCCTTCACTATTGGCCTTGAATATTGAGAATGCTGCGGAGCATGAGCATTGCTTTGGCGCGATCGCTCGTTCCTAACTTGGCATAAATGCTGCTGGTATAGTTTTTAACAGTACCTAAAGATAAGAAAGTCTTTTCGCCGATTTCCTTCGCATTCAAGCCCGAGGCAATGTACTCTGCAATTTCTAACTGGCGTTTTGTAAACCCTAATTCTTTTAGCGCAGGCAGAGGCG
>JBBSNR010000457.1:0-2725 GCA_038260635.1 Phormidesmidales cyanobacterium | reverse complement strand
CCATTATCTCGCTAACTTGGCAAATGCTTCATGCCCAGTGGGCTACTTCGTCTTCATCACATGGACGCCGTCCCAATCGGCGGGGGGAGGATTGCGTAGGTAGGTTTGAGCCCGCTCCAGGTGAAGGGTGAGCGCCTGGTCGTCGGGCCGCAGCGCCAGGGCTGAGGTGAACAGTAGCGCGGCTGACTCAAAAGCCATTGCCTTGTAGGCTTCTCGCCCCTGAGTGTAGAGCTCTAAAAAGGTGTTGGTTTCACTGGGGAGCGGTTGGGTGCGATCGCCGATCAGCTCGTAAATTTTCACCGGCTTGAGCTTGCCTTTGACCCGAATCAAATCCAGCTCTCGCACCCAAATTTTATCCTGGCAGAGATGGTAGGTATGCTCGCTGAGCACGATATCGCAGCCATACTGCTTGGTGATGCTCTCCAGGCGGGCGCTGAGGTTGACGCCATCGCCAATCACGGTGTACTCCATTTTGCGCTGAGAGCCGATATTGCCTGAGACCACTTCTCCCGAACTCAGGCCAATGCCGATGCGCAATTCTGGCTGACCTTGGGCGAGGCGATCGCCGTTAAATACCAGTAGCCGCCGCCGCATATCCAGCGCTGACTGCACCGCTGACCAGGCGTGGTTTTCTAACGGTAGAGGCGCACCAAAAACCGCCATCAGCGCGTCGCCAATAAATTTGTCCAGGGTGCCTTCACAGTGAAACACCGCTTCGACCATCGTCTCAAAATACTCGTTGAGCATGGAGACCACCGCTGCGGCCTCTAGCGCCTCGGTGAGCGTAGTGTAGCCGCGAATATCAGAAAACAGCACCGTGACTTCTTTGCGCTCTCCCACCATCAGCACGTCTTCGCCCAAGGCCATTACCCGCTCGGCAACGCTCGGCGTCATGTATCGATACAAGGTTGTTTTCATCCGCTTTTCCTGGCTGATATCTTCGAGCACAACCAGCCCGCCGCGCACGCCGCCGCTCGGATCGCTCAGCGGGCTCACCGTCAGATTGATACTGCGATTCCAACCCATAATTTGCTCTAAGTTCTCCAGCCGCTCAGCGGATCCCCACAGCCGGTAGCCTTTGTCGTCGGGGACGACCAGTGCGCAGCTCTCTGAAAGTCTGCCAGGCGCGTCGATATGCGGGGCTGTCTGGGCGGCTGTGCCGCTGCTGCGCCCGTTCAGAGTCAGGGGTTGCTCATAGGCCACCGATACGGTCAGCGACTGTTCTGGCACGTAGTGCCGCGCTCCATTTTGCAGGCTGTCTTCTAGCCGCTGCTGTAGCCGCTCTAAGGGGACGACATCCCACACGCACTGGCCGGACAGCGCCTGCTGCCAGGACTGGGCGATCGCCGCATTCACCCGCTTCTCACTGTTGGCATTGAGACCGCCCGTCAATGCCTCTAGCTCTCCGATGGGGCAGCCCAGCAGCTTCAGCGCCGCGCCATTAATCGTGACAATCCGCCCAGCCATATCGGTAGAAATCACCGCGTCAGACAAACTCTCTAAAATATCTTTTTGATACTGCTTTTCTAGAGAAATTTGTCGAAAGAGCTGAGCGTTATCCAGGGCAATGCCAGCCTGGGTATTAAAAGCCCGCATGAAGGATTCATCCAGCTGAGTAAACTGCCCCTGCGCTTTGTTGATCAGCTGGCTCACGCCGATTAGCTTGCTTTCGGAATTAAACACGGGCATACACAAAATATTGTGCGTGCGGTAGCCGGTTTTAAGATCTGACGACCGGTCAAAACGCGAATCACGGTAGGCATCCATAATATTGAGCGTTTCACCGGTTACCGCAACGTGGCCGACAATGCCTTTGTCAGCGGGCAGGCGCAGATCAATGAGCATTTGCCCGTCGGCGCTTTGCACCTGAGACCACAGCTCATTGTGGGCCTCATCTAGCAGCCACAGCGTGCTGCGGTCGGCCTGCATGAGGTTGCGGGCGGCGGCCATTACCGATTGCAGGGTGACTTCTAAATTCAGGCTTTGCTCCATGGAAGAAATGGCTTTTAGCAGCGCTGCGACGCCCTTTTGATTGCGCGCTGCTAAATAAAATGACTGACAGCTTTCTAGCAAAATGCCAATAGAGGGCGCAAACCGGGCAAACCGCGCCTCGTCTTCGGTCGAAAAGGGCTGAGCCCCAATCTTGTTGAGCAGCTGGGCGATCGCGACTACTTTATCCTGGCTGCTTACCACTGGCATACATAGAATATTCCGAGTGCAATAGCCGGTCTGCCGGTCGGTCGCGTCGCTAAAGCGGGGGTCAGCGTAGGCATCTGGAATATTAACCGCGCACCCCGTCGTCGCGACGTAGCCAGCGATCCCCTGATCTAAAGGCAGTCGAATCTCTAAGCTATCGCTGCCCTGAACCCCGCCCTGAGCTACTTTGGACCACAGCTCTTGCCGGTCTTCATCCACAATAAAGATGGTGGTGCGCTCTGCCTGTAAAATCTGACCGATTTTAAGAGTGAATGTCTCAAGCAGCTCGTCCAGCATGGGCTCTAGCGACTGATTGTTGATGAGATCAATCACCTTGAGAAACTGCTTAAAGTCGCCGGTAGTCCGATCTAGAAAAGCAATAAAGTCAGGAATAGAGAGATCTTGAACCCGCTCGGTTAATCGGCCATGACTATGCTGAGAGAGAGCCAAAAAAACGCTGCTAGTTGACTGAGTCATGATTGCTAGATTTCGCTAAAGGGTAGACACCCTGATAGGTTGCCCGTTCGCT
>JBBSNR010000456.1:0-2731 GCA_038260635.1 Phormidesmidales cyanobacterium | reverse complement strand
TCTGTTCCCCATCATTCTAGACGTAGAAAATCCTAAGTTCTTCGCCAAGCTAGATGAGTGCACTCAGCATACGGCAGCAGTCAGCAACATCAGCCAGTCTGGTCAGAACAAAGTTCTACAAACGCTGCGCAAGATTCCTCACATCGTGGCGGTTGGGACTCGGTTGATTGACCTGTACTTCATTAAGCCGATTCGGGTAGATGGCGATCGCGCCACCGTGCGATAACCAGATTGGGATAGTCAAAGCGAACAGGGATAGGGCTGCGGTCTTACCCCTGTTTTTATTTGGTTTAATCTCTCGGACGTACCCATAGCGCTAGTCCGCCCCCTTTTCCTCGGGCGGCAATGTAGCTTGGTTCCATTTGGAAAAAGGTGAAAAAAGCCTGATCTTTGAGCGATTGAGCCTCAAAAGTTTGATTTCGCTCTGAACCACCCCTCACTGCCCCTTTGTATACGGTTAATGGGCCTAGCTTCGCCTGCACATGAGTAAAGTCGAACCCCAGGCTGTTTGTTTTAGGCCAGAAGCGAGTAGGCCCAGTCAAACGCAGCTGAACGGGGCCAGCGATTACCGCATTTTCCACTGTACCCAGCGAACCCTCTGCTGCTCCGTAGGTAATTTCGATATTGAGCAGCCGACGCGGCAAAAATCGCCCTTTCCCTGGCTTTTTGAGGGGCTTAGTTCCCGGTCGAGGCCGTACCTTTTGAGTCCCTGAGACAAACCCCAACCGCCAGGAGCCTATAAGCTGCTCGTAGTGATAGCGCTGCTTAGCCTGCTTGCTTTGCTTTTCGGCGGCGAGCAGGGCAACCACCACATCGGCAGCGGCAGGAATTTCGCCCTCTTGTTGCAAGTAGCTCACTGCTGCCCTGATTATGTCAGTTGCCATGACCTGATCCTACTTTTGAAATTTTTCAGCCCATTCTCAGGCATTCTCCAATCGCCCTTGATAAGGTGAGAGCGTGATACCAAAAACGGCTCTTCTCTCTATGTCTACGGTCTATCGTACAGACTCTCACCAGCGGGCTCAAACTATTGATAGCCATCCCCAGCGCTATCGCCTGGAGCGCATTCATTTAGAAGTGACTAATGTATGCAACTTTAAGTGCGAATTTTGCCCCGATGCGATTATGCAGCGCAAGCGAGGACATATGGATCTAGCGCTGCTGGAGAAAGCGCTAGATGAGATTGCAGAAAATCGGCTAGCAAAGATTGTGGCGTTTCATCTGATGGGTGAGCCGTTGATTTATCCGCATATTTTTGAGGCGATTCGAGGGGCTTGCGATCGCCACCTGAACCTCCACCTCACCACCAACGGCAGCACTTTCCACATCCGCCCCGAGCACATCGAAAAGCTTGTCACTTCAGGCATCCCCAAAGTCACCATCTCCTTGCAGACGCCAGATCCCGATACGTTTGCTATCCGAGGCGCACCGCCCAATCTTCAGCCCGAGCAGTATTTTGAGGGCATTACGCGCTACGTGAAGGCAAATCTGGAAGACGCTCGTTCATCTACCCGCATTCATCTCAAATTTTTAGATACGACGCCTCATCCTTTTTTGGTGCCCCACAAGACAATGCACGTGGTAGAAGGGAAAGAACAGATGCAGCAGCAGTTGAGAGAATGGAGCGATCGCCTCCTCACCAATCTCCCTACCCGCCCCTCATCCAAAGAAATAGAACAAAAGCTTGCTACACACAAACCCGGACGCTGGCAAGTGATAGAACTCACCTCCAAGCTTGCCCTGGAGACCTTCCCATTAGATAGCTGGGGCAACGTAGAGAGTGCCACAGTAGTGCCCGCCAGCTTTGGCTACTGCAACGGCACCACCGACCAGGCAGGCATTTTGTACAATGGCACCGTTGTCCCTTGCTGCAAAGACTACGACGGTCAAATTCCGCTGGGAAACATTAACAACAACACGCTCATCGACATTCTTGACCGTGAATCTCCCGCCTGCGGGCTGCGGGCAGACTTCGACAAATTTCAGGTCACCCATCCTGTCTGTCAGCGCTGCATGGGCGCAGATACTAGGCAAAAGTCTCTGTTACGTCAGGCAGGTTCAGTCGCCTATTTCAAACTGTACAGCCCATTGATGAAAAGACTCGATCCAGGATGGGGAGAGGTTTAGCGTTGGCTTCATCGATTGGAAACGGGCACACCAGCTAACATCTCGCCCATCTAAAACGCTGATGAGATCGCCAGAAATGTACCTTACTGCATACCACGAAAGCCTTTTAGACTGCCCTAACGAAAGATCCAACCACCGCTGCAATTTTACTACGGTGAGAGTGTTGTTCACAAAAATACATATGACTTTCTCATTCAAGATAAAAAGCTTAGCAGTCCTAGCGGGCGTGTTGGGTGCTGGCACGATCGCCATTGCCCCTGCTGTCGCTAAGCCCATCGATGGCTCTTTACTGCTTGCCGACAACCATGTCAGCAGCGATGCGCCGATGGAAACCACGCAAGCCGAGGAACAAATGTCGGCGATGACCATCGCTGATGTCGCCGCTAGCAACGAATCATTCAGCACCCTGGAGCAAGCACTGGCCGCAGCTGACTTAAGTTCTACGTTAGCCGGAACCGGACCTTACACCGTATTTGCCCCTACCGACGAGGCTTTTGACCAATTGCCGGAGGGTGCTTTGGAATTTCTGCTACAGCCGGAAAACAAAGATCTACTAAGTCAGGTTTTGACGTATCACGTTGTTTCTGGAGAGGTCACTTCCGAC
>JBBSNR010000455.1:0-2753 GCA_038260635.1 Phormidesmidales cyanobacterium | reverse complement strand
GCTGAAAAGCCGTAGCTCAAAAGGCGGCGCGGCCATCGGGTCGTCTGCATAGAAATTTGGGAGAGGCCGACCGCGCTAAAAAACGCCATAAACGGATGCAGTTGCAGGCTGTAATAGGGCGTTTTAGTGGGAAACAGCGTCAGCAGCCCTGCCAATATGAACGGGTATAGCAGCAGCCAGCGATGGGGATAGGGCCGGGCAGACTTTAGCCCAGATTGCCCCAGCCCAGATCGCCACAAGTGGCGCAGCACCAGCACCGCGCCGACGGCTGCAAACAGCACCCAGGGCAGCATATTCACCGGAATATTCCACAGGTAGTAAAACGGCCCGCCGTCAGCGTGAAAAGGTTTTGCGTTAAGCTCGCCCAGTTTGCCAAACATTGAGGCAAACACCAGATCGCCATATTTAGCCAGGCTTAGCCCCAGCCACAGCGCCACCACCCCGATCCCCAGCAGCAGCCCGCCGTATAGACCAGGGTTGCTCAGATGACGATGGCGACGGTTTTCTAATACCAGATAGGGCAGCAGGGCGATCGCCGGTAGCGCAATCATAAACGTCTTCACCAAAAAACCCAGACCCAGCGTCAAACCCGCTAAAAAGCCAAAAGCAATCCGCCATCGGGCCTGGGACTCAGCCTTGAGTAACGCCCAAATGCCCAGCAGCTCTACGCTCACCAGCAGCATGTCTTGCGTGGCCAAATGGCCATACTGCGCCCACAGAGAAGCCACCATCAGCAGCAGCGCAGAGAGCAGCCCCAGGCGACGAGCAAATTTGGCGTAGGGCCACAGCTGAGCGGCAAACAGCGTTCTACCGATATCGTAAGTGAGCACAACCGATCCCAGACAGGCCAGCACGCTGGGTAGGCGGGCAACGCGATCGCTCACCCCAAAGAGCCGATAGCCAATCAACATCAGCCAGTTCAGCGCAATGCCGTGAGAATAGGTCGGCTGGCCCCACCACTGCCGCGCCAGCCAGTTACCCGACGCCAGCATAAAGCGACTCTCAGCCGCGTAGTTGCCCTCATCGTGGGCCATCAGACTCGTGTGCAGTAGGCTACAGGCGAGCAGCAGACCTGACCAGGCCAACAGCAGCCAGACATCTCGGCGGACGGTAGCCCCGTTGGGAGAGAGGGATTTCATGAGGACTCTTTAGCAGGTAGGGAATGGGGCATGGGAAATAGAGGAAGACACCAAAATCATTCCAGCAGCCGATTCTGCGAGGGCGGTGCCTTCACCTGCCGAAATCCGCTGCGTCGCAAAATCCGCTTCTGCCGCTGGCGAGCAAACGCCTGTAAGTCTACATTGCGGTCGGTTTCATCGACAATTTCTCCGGTCAGCACCTCCAGCGTGTCTTCCAGGGTGACCACGCCCGAAACGCCGCCGTACTCGTCTACCACCACCATCAAGTGCTCTCGCAGCGACTGAAAGGTTTTGATCAGCCGGTCGGTGCGCTCAGTATCGGGCACGTAGTTGACCTGGCGCATCAGGTTTTTAATCGGGGCTGCGCCCTGTCCCTGGACGATGGCGGCAAGTAGTTCTGCCTTTAGCGCGACGCCAATCACATGATCGAGATCGCCATCAATTACCAATATTCGCGTGTGCTGAGAGGCAATAATCTCATCTTGAATGTCTCGCAGAATAGCGTTACCTGGTAGGAAAGTGATCGCGACCCGAGGCGTCATGATATCGGCGGCTTTCAGGTCATTGAGACGAAACACCCGGTCAATCATTTCGACTTCATCATCTTCAATCAGCCCTTCCTGGTAGCCCAGTACCGTCAGCAGTTTAATTTCCGACTCGTCGGTAATCGGTCTTTTGCTGCCTTTGGTCAGGGGCGCGGTGATATGCTCTAGCAGCCAGATCAAAGGCGTAAAGAGCAGGGTCAGGCCTTGAACCGGAATAGCGACTGTCAGCCCAATGCTGTCGGCGTAGCGCTCGCCCACCGTTTTGGGTAAGATTTCACCTATTAAGATAATGCCAAAGGTTAGGGCCGCCGAGAAAATGCCCAGTCCGGCGTTATTAAAGACAGCAGCGGCCAGACGACCCACGACAATGCTGCCGACAATATTAAAAATATTGTTGAGAATAACAATGGCGGCAATCGGGCGGGAGACGTGCTGGCGGATGCTTAGCAGGGCGATCGCCGCCGGACTCGGTCGATTTTGAGTCAGCTGCCTGGCCCGCAGCAAAGGAATTGAAAGTAGCGCGGTTTCGGTGCCAGAGCACAGGGCCGAACCAATAATGACGATGAAAACCGCGATCGCAAGTTGAATCATGAGGATTGACAGCAGGCCAGCTCCATTTAGCTAGCCATAAAAGGAATAGTATATGATGCTTGCTAATTGCGATCGCCTCGCCCTCAGGTTTACATTCCCCTATGAGTGACCCCATATTAGATGTTCAAGGTCTCACGGTTGAGTTTGCCACTGACGGTGATCAGCGCGGCAGCGTGCGGGCAGTAGACGATGTGTCTTTTCGCCTCCAGCGAGGGCAGACCCTGGGCATCGTGGGCGAGTCGGGGTCGGGTAAGTCGGTGACCTCGCTGGCAGTAATGGGGCTAGTGCCGAGCCCGCCAGGAGAAGTGACCAGCGGCCAAATTTTGTTCATGGGCGCAGACGAAGCCGCAGGAGCCGCAGTGGATTTGCGAAAAGTCCCTCAGCGGCAGCTCAGGCGCTATCGCGGCGGCCAGGTGGCGATGATTTTTCAAGAGCCCATGAGTTCGCTGAACCCGGTGTATACCTGCGGGTTTCAGCT
>JBBSNR010000454.1:0-2755 GCA_038260635.1 Phormidesmidales cyanobacterium | reverse complement strand
GTATGAGTAAACCCATCTATCCCTGAGCTAGGAGCATATGTATCAACTGATTACGCCGCCAACGACTGGCAGTCGCATTGCGTTTGAAGCTGGGGAACCAGTAGTCCCCGATCAGCCCATTATTCCTTTTATCCGTGGAGATGGTACAGGGGTAGATATTTGGCCAGCGGCGCAGCAGGTGTTTGACGCAGCGATCGCCAAAGCCTACGACCACCAGCGACAGATCGTCTGGTTTAAGGTCTATGCCGGGGATGAAGCCTGCGACAAATATGGCACCTATGAGTACTTACCAGAAGATACGCTGACCGCTATTCGAGAGTACGGGATAGCGATTAAAGGCCCGCTGACGACCCCGATTGGCGGCGGCATTCGCTCACTCAATGTGGCGCTGCGGCAGATCAACGATCTCTATGCCTGCGTGCGCCCCTGCAAATACTATCCGGGGACGCCCTCTCCCCACAAAAGCCCCGAAAAGCTCGATCTGATTGTCTACCGGGAGAATACTGAAGACATCTACCTGGGAATCGAGTGGCCTGAAGGCAGCGAGATTGGTCAGCGGCTGATTGCCCTGCTCAATCATGAACTGATTCCGGCGACGCCTGAGCACGGCAAAAAGCAGATCCCGCTGGATTCAGGGATTGGCATTAAACCAATTAGTAAGCGGGGGTCTCAACGGCTGGTGCGACGAGCCATGAAGCACGCCTTACAGCTGCCGCCAGCCAAGCAAATGGTGACCCTGGTGCACAAGGGCAACATCATGAAATATACCGAAGGGGCATTTCGTGACTGGGGCTATGAGCTGGTAACAAGTGAGTTTCGCCAGGATTGTGTCACTGAGCGAGAGTCTTGGGTGCTAGGTAACCAGGCAGACAATCCGCAGCTCTCACTAGAAGGCAACGCTCGCAAGATTGATCCGGGCTACGATTCGCTGACACCTGAGAAGCAAAAGGTGATTCGCGATGAAGTGCAAGAAATTCTGTTGACAATCGGCGACACACACGGCAACGGCCAGTGGAAAACCAAGATCATGGTGAATGATCGGATTGCTGACAGCATCTTTCAGCAAATTCAGACCCGCCCAGATGAGTATTCGATTTTGGCGACGATGAACCTCAATGGAGACTATCTCTCCGATGCGGCAGCGGCGATTGTCGGTGGATTGGGAATGGGTCCGGGGGCCAATATTGGCGATCGCTGCGCCATTTTTGAAGCAACTCACGGCACCGCGCCCAAACATGCCGGCCTAGATCGAATCAATCCAGGCTCGGTGATCCTTTCTGGCGTCATGATGCTGGAGTATATGGGCTGGCAAGAAGCGGCAGACTTGATCAAGGCGGGGCTGTCGAAGGCGATCGCAAAAGGTCAGGTCACCTACGATCTGGCGCGCATGATGGACCCACCCGTAGCGCCCCTGAAGTGCTCCGAATTTGCCGAAGCTATTGTCGCTAATTTCGCAAACTAAATTCCCTACCGTCGCTAGTGCCTTTACTTGCTAACTAGCGGCGGTTTTGCGGTGGCTGAGTGGAGCTAGGGGCGGTGTACAGCGTGCCTGTCTGGGGGGCTGCACTAGGAGCCGGAGCCGCTGGAGCACTGTAAGGATTTCTACTGGGCTGCTGAGGGGCGATATTAAAAATCGGCAGTCTAGAAGTAGCCGGTGTTTGATAGCCAGTAGTGCCTACTGGCGGTGACATATCAGGGGTTGTACGGATAAAAGGCGCAGAGACAGTACCGGGGACTTGAGCAGGTTGAACAGCTGTTTGGCCGCTAGCGCCACCTGCTGAAGAAGCGCTATCTGCCGCCGCTGGACGACGCCCGCTCGACGCGCTGCCGGAGGTCGGCTGCTGTGCTCCAGAGGCTGCGTCAGCCGCTGATCTGGCGGCTTGCTGTCTGCCCAGCGCTTCTGACAGAGCGCTGTTAGTCGCTGGCGCAGTCGGACTGACCAGGCCGCTGCCAAAGTCGAAGCTAGGAGAGTTGCCGCTTTGCCCAGCAGAATTGTTTCCAAATGCGGGCACACCCGAAGCGCCTGAAGCGCCAGAGCCATCCGTGGGACTGACCGCTCCAGGAAATTGATATTCAGCAGCGTAGGAACCAAAGGGATTGTCGCGGCCCGACAGCTGACGGCTATCCTCAGTGACCGTCCCTTCTTCAGAACCATCCAAAAGGCCATTTGGGTTGAGAGAGCCTGTCGTTAGTGCATTGCCAGAGGTGTTAGAGCCATCTAGCAGCACATCTAAAGTGTCAACTTCAGCTAGCCTAGCCTGCTCTTCTGGTGTCAAATCAGATTGAGGAGCAATGCTGGTAGCGGGCTCACGGTTAAACCAGTCAGGATTTTTGTGATACTCCCAAATGAAGATGCTGAGCAGCACAAAAATAGTTAGAGGTGCCCACACCGCCGGAGAGCTCAGGGGCTTGAGGCGGGCGGGAAGATATCTTAAAAAAGTAGGGGTTGCCATGACAGTAAAACCAAACAGTGCTTTCAATTGAACTTTAAAGATTGCCCCTGTCAATCGCCATCGTAGCAAATCACGCCGGATCATTCCATCCGCCTTTCAGCAGAGCCTTTACGAACCGTCTGTGCAGAGAAAAGCGGTAAAACTCAAATTTCTACATTGGGATTTCGGACTACATTGAAGCCAGAAAATTTTTCTCTGAAGAAAATAAATTTATCCTGTGAGACTATGGGGCAATCACGCATTTGCACCGCCACAGTTAGCCCAGACACTCTTAACTAACATGGACTTTTCATCTTCTGATT
>JBBSNR010000453.1:0-2768 GCA_038260635.1 Phormidesmidales cyanobacterium | reverse complement strand
TAGACATGGCCAAAGACGGGCGTGCCCCGATACAGCAAGCCTAGCGAAATGCCCCACAGCGGCACACCCCGCGTGAAGTTGGTTGTACCGTCGATTGGATCGATCACCCAGCACCAGTCAGTGGCGGGAAAGATGTGGGCGGCTTCTTCGCTCAAAATGCCGTGGTCTGGAAAGGCTTGAGCAATGCGATCGCTCAGTTCAGCATCGGCCCACTTGTCGTATTTGGTGACCAGGCTGCCATCGGCTTTTGCTTCAGCCGTCGCGCTGCCAAAGCCGTTTAGCAGGTGAGCCCCGACCTCATGAGTCGTGGTTTGGGCAAAGTCGGTGACCTTAGCCCAGAAATCAGTGGTTGTCATCAGTTTCTTAAATCAAGGGGTGAGCCCAGGCTTGGGCCAGAAGGACTCAATATAGATCAATTCAATGTCGCGTGCTGTTAGCAAACAAGCCATTGAGCAGGCTGATTATCCAACCGGGCTAATCTAAGTCGTTGCTCAGAGCAGCCGTCATCGCCTGCTTAGCGTCGAGCTGAAACTCTTTAATATCCACCCGGCTGACCAGCGCGATCGCCACCAGCATCCCAACTGCCTGCGTTACAAACACCAGCGCATAGGCCGGTAGCAGTTGAGCCGCCGTGGGTTCAGCCACTGCCGCCGCCCCAGTCAGGTTTTTGCCCAACGTCAGCAAACCACCGCCTAAGACAGAAGCGGTGCCTCGGGCGATCGCCTGCGCCAGTCCCCAAGCGCCAATAAACGTGCCAGCCGTCTCCGCTATGGTCAAATCCAGCATGAGAATAATTGACCCGGTCGTCAGCACCCCAGCCGCCAGCCCAAACAGAGCCACCGCGCCTTGAAGCACCGCCGGGTTTGCCGTCATCCCCGCCGCCGCCAGCAGAACTAAACAGACTGCTGCTGCCAGACAGCCGATCTTAACCGCGCGTTTTTTGCCGAGCAACGGCACCAGCACAAAGCCCGTGCAGATAATTCCTGCCAGCGTCCCAATGCCAAAAAAGCCGTTCAGCGCCGTAGTCTCTTTGATCGCCATGCCAAAAATCTGACTGCCGTAGGGCTCTAGCACCGTGTCTTGAGCAAACAAGCTCAGGCTCAGCACCAGTAAAAAGCAGAAAAACAATCCCGTTTGGCGGCTAGCAGTGAGGACTTTCAGCGCTTGCCTCAAGGTGATACTGTCTTCCCTGCCGCTGGCAAGCGATCGCGCCTCTAACCGCGAATAGCGCTTTTCTATGCCGACTGTGCTGACCAGGGCGATCGCGCAAACAATCGCTGGCGCAATAATAAACAATCGGTTAATCGGGCCGCGCAGCTCCGCGACCGAAGCAGCCGTTTCCACCGAGCCCAAGACTACGCTGATAATAATCACCCCCGCCACAATGCCCACCATCAGCATTGACCAGCCAATGCCGACAATTTTTGACTGAGTTTTTTCATCCGAGACATCTACCAGCAGCGCCGTAAAGGGCGTAGAAGTTGCCGACAGCGCCAGCCCGTACAGCGCAAACATAATCGACAGCAGCGCCACCCACGGATAGGCTCCTACGCCCCAACCAGCCTGGTCAATTTGCTCGCCCAGTCGCCACATCACCTGCACCGCGCCAAAAGCTGTTACCCACATACCGGCAATGCCCAGCCAGATATAGCCGCTGCGATGGTGGCCCAGCAGCGGTTTGGTATCGGACATTTGGCCAAACCAGACGCGAGCCGGGGCCATAAACTGATGCACAGCGATCGCCCCAGCCGCCACCAGCGCCGGTACCCGCAGCTCGTCAATCATGACTCGATTGAGCACGCCCAGCGTCAGCAGCGACATGATCCCTAAGCCCATGTTGAAGAGCCCCAGCCGCAGCATCGTCAAGAGCCCAATCTGAGGAATCTGCTGAGGTTTGTCGGAGGCGCTGATTACCGGGAGATCGCTGCTCGCCATCGTTCTATCTGCTTCTAGTAAAATCTATCTCTATCAGCATAGGAGATTCTAGCTACCGCCATCCAGCGCTGGATATAAACAAAAAAAGCGGGCGATCGCACTCGATCACCCGCCGGTTTGTACCTAGTTGTCTTTCAAGATCTCTGTCTAGAAGTCTTGGTTAGAATGCCCGCCTCCCAGCAGGCAATCTAGATTGATGTGATTCTGGGAAAACTACTGAGCAGCAGTCGCTTCAGCGTCATCATTAGTGGCACTGTCAGTCGCTTCAGTCATGGCTGGCTTAGCACCGGCTACACTGACTTTCACCACTTTGTTGCGCTCATCTTCGGCCTTGGGCAGCGTGAGCACCAGGATGCCTGCTTCGTAGTCGGCAGTGACCTGCTTAGGGTCGATAGCTGCGGGCAAGGAAACAACGCGGCGGAAAGCACCATAGCGGAACTCATTGCGGCGTAGGGTCTCACCTTCGGCTAGGGCAGGGGCGGTGCGATCGCCCGAAATTGCAACGACTTCGCGGCTAGCTTGGATATCAATGTCATCGACCTTGATTCCCGGTAGCTGAACGTGCAGAGTCAGCGCAGCTTCACTTTCGACCAGAGTGGCAGCAGGCGTCCAAGTCGCCTTGGCTGTCTCAACACCCGCGAATTCATCAAACAGCTGGTCGAGCTGCCGCTTCACGGTATTCATCTCTTGAAAAGGTTGCCAGTAACGAACAATCATATTAAATGTCTCCGAAATCCTATGTATCTATAGTGCCAGGAGGGTAGGGCGATCGCTGAGTGGCAGAAACCCTACCCGTCGGTAGAGGATGCCGATATTCGGTTGGCGTTCGGTTT
>JBBSNR010000452.1:0-2809 GCA_038260635.1 Phormidesmidales cyanobacterium | reverse complement strand
CGATCGCGCTGACTCGCGCTTATTTGGAAGCCCACTGTACGGACGATGTCTCAATTGATGATCTGGCCCGGCTGGTGGGTCTCAACCCCTGTTATCTGATTCGCTGTTTTCGCCAACAGGTGGGAATTTCTCATCACCGATATAAGCAACATTGGCAGCTATTGAGGGCAAAGCAGGCGTTGCACAGTGAGCAGTCGCTGGCGGCGATCGCCACTGAACACGGCTTTTACGACCAAAGTCACTTCAACCGCGTCTTTAAGCAAACATTTGCCCTGCCGCCGGGCGCTTATCGAAAAGTCAATTCTGTCCAAGACAGGGCTCGCTAAACTCTGCAAATCTGGTCTCTACAGCGTTGGTCACTTTGCTGAGGTGCAGCACATCGGTTAGAAGCTTTATATGACAGCAGGCAAAGTGACTCGCGGCTCCCGGATGCATTCGGGAGCCGCTATAAGCGATGACCAAACTCACTCAGCGGGCTCATGACTTCACTCAAAGACTTCAGACGAGACTTTTCCGTTTCGGCGGTAATTGCCGGGTTTGTGACGGTACTGGTCGGCTTCACTAGCGCGGGTATATTGGTGTTTCAGGCGGCGCAGGCATTGGGAGCCTCGCCTGCGGAAATTGCCTCCTGGATGTGGGCGCTAGGGCTTGGTATGGGCGTTACTAGCATTGCCCTGTCGTGGCATTATCGGGTGCCTGTGGTGACTGCTTGGTCTACGCCGGGAGCGGCGATGCTCATCACGGCAGCGGCAGGGGTTTCGATGCCAGAAGCGATCGGCGCTTTTTTGGTCTGCGCGGTCTTGATTATGATCTGCGGATTTACCGGCTGGTTTGCGCGCGTGATGAATTTGATCCCAATATCGCTAGCCTCAGGTATGCTGGCGGGCGTACTGTTGCAGTTTGGCCTGAACGTATTTGTAGCAATGCAAACCCAGTTTGGGATGGTCTTTGCGATGTTTTGTGTTTACCTGTTGATGCGCCGCCTAGTGCCACGGTATGCGGTGCTGTTGGCTTTGCTGCTGGGCCTTTTAATTGCGAGCTTTCAGGGATTATTGGCGCTAGAAACCGTCAGCTTACAGCTAGCTCGGCCTGTGTTTACGCTGCCTCAGTTTTCTGCAAGCGCGATTGTGGGCGTGGCGCTGCCGCTGTTCATCGTCACGATGGCCTCTCAAAATGTGCCAGGGGTGACGACGATTCGCGCCTTCGGCTATGTTTCTATCCCCATCTCTCCGCTGATTGGCTGGACGGGGATGGCGACGTTTCTACTTGCGCCTTTTGGGGCTTTTGCGATCAATCTTTCTTCGATCACGGCGGCGATTTCGATGGGGCGCGAAGCCCACGAAGATCCTGACAAGCGCTATGTGGCAGGGATAGCAGTCGGTGTGTTTTATCTTTTGATCGGATTATTTGGAGCAACGGTGGGGGCGATTTTTGGGGCACTGCCGGAGGAGCTGGTGCTGGCGATCGCTGGCCTTGCCCTATTCGGTTCGATTGGCAATGGATTGGCGATCGCCCTGTCGGACGAAGCTAGCCGTGAAGCCGCCTTAATCACCTTCTTCGCAACCGCCTCTGGCCTCACCTTATTTGGCATTGGCTCCGCCTTTTGGGGACTGCTCGCGGGCGTACTGGCTACCCTGATCCGCTACAGAGTGAACCCTCAGCCGCTTAGAAAAGCTTAGGAGCCGGGAACTGCGCCAAAATAGATGCCTTTGCATCGACCTATCTACACGCAGTGGGCGGGCACAATCGCCAGCACCGCACCGAGAGCCTGGTACATCAGGGACTGCTCGATATGCGACCCGAAGCACCTGGAGAGTTTGTGATGGAGCCACCAGCCTATCCGCTTCCCCTGTGGATAAAACCGGGTTGTGCCTAGTCCGCGTCGCCTAGCTGGAGGGCATAGAGTTTGGCGTAGACGCCGCCCTGATCGATCAGCTGCTGATGGGTGCCGCTTTCAACGATGTGGCCCTGCTGGATAACCAGTACCTGGTCGGCCTGGGTGACGGTGCTGAGGCGATGGGCGATAACAAAGCTGGTGCGGTTTTTGAGGAGAGTAGCGATCGCATCTTGCACCAATCCTTCCGTCTGCGTATCGATACTGCTAGTCGCCTCATCCAGGATTAAAATGCGCGGGTCAATCAACACTGCGCGAGCAATGCTAATCAGCTGTCGCTGCCCCTGGCTGAGCGCCGCGCCGCGCTCTCCTAAAACCGTCGCGTAGCCCTGAGGGAGCTGAGTAACAAACTCGTGGACATTGGCCACATGAGCGGCTGCTTCAATCTCTGCTTGCGATGCGGTCGGATGGCCAAAGGCAATATTTTCGGCCACTGTGCCGCTAAAGAGAACATTGTCTTGCAGCACAAAGCCAATTTGTCGGCGTAGGCTGGCCTGGGTCACTTTGCGAACGTCTATATCGTCTATTCTGACCGCGCCCTCGTTCACATCGTAAAACCGCAAAATGAGATTGATAATCGTGCTCTTTCCCGCCCCGGTAGGACCGACGAGTGCGATCATTTGACCCGGCTGAGCGCACAGGCTGACGCGGTCTAAGATAGTCTGTCCGGACACGTATCCGAAGCTGACCCCATCAAACGTTACTTTACCCTTGATAGGAGGCATCTCAGCCGCATCTGGCGCGTCCTTGAGTAATTCGGGTTCATCGAGCAAAAAGAAAATGCGCTCTAGGCCAGCGATCGCACTCTGCGCCTGCGTATAAAACTGGCTGAGAATCTGAATCGGCCTGAAAAACTGTTGCACATAGAGTAAAAAAGCGGTGATTGTCCCCACCGTTGCCCCGCCCGTGACCGCT
>JBBSNR010000451.1:0-2818 GCA_038260635.1 Phormidesmidales cyanobacterium | reverse complement strand
TTGCGCCCCTGCTCTAGTGCGCCCGCTGTGAATAGGCAAATGCTAGAGGGCGTCTCCCGACGCAGCTCGGCCATCGCCTGGATGACGGTCTGCCAGATCGGCAGGCCGTTGACCGCAAAAGACTCATAAGAGCACCAGAGCGATCGCCCGCCAAACAGCGCCTGACCCGCCGCTAACCCCGCACAGGCATCTTCACTCAGCGGCTCATACACCTGCCCGCCCGGCCCCTGAAAATAGGTTTCATCAACAGTTGGGTGCAAAATCTTCAGCGCCTGGTTAATGTTGTTAATTCCCGAGGCCGCGTTGCCGTCAGCGTTGGTAATCACAAAGGTAGGGTCTTGCTGCCCAACGTGCGCCACCAGCGCGCCCATCGCGGTCGTAGCTACCTGCTTTTCACCGCTACCCATGGGAAATTCATTCAGCGGCAGTTTGCCCAAGTCGGACAGAGGCAGCTCTGACTCAGTAACGGCTACTTGAGCTGCCGGGCCACCGCCTGCACGAGAAAAGTTGGTTCGCACCAGACCCCAGCCAGCCGGAGGGAGCGATCGCGCCTTGAGAGCCGCCACAATATAGTCTTTCTCCAAGCTGTCACCCGGATACAGATTGTGAGACTGAGCCCCGCGCTTGTGCACCCCCGCGCCCTTCAGCTGTTTGACAATCAGCACCGTCAGCGTGCCGCCCAGAGCCGATTTAGCCGCTTCATCGACGGCCTCTAACATCGCCTGCGTAAAGGCCAGGCGCTGCTCCATAGAGAAAGCAGTGCTGTCTACGTAAGCGCCAGACTGATTGGCATCGTCGTAGTCTTTGGCATCTAGCAAGATCACGTTCTCGAAGCCGTTGCCCTGCCAGTAGGCCACCATCGCCTCGTTACTCTGCGTAGAGACCATGCTGTGGTGCTCTTGCGAAAAGCCATTCCACACCAAAATCGGCAAAAAGTTAGTCGTCTCTGGATAGGCCGTGTGAAAGTGGCCCATGCTGCTCATGATATAGGGCTCGCCCAGCCCGCCGTCGCCGATAGTCACGGGAAATAGCTTGTCAGGGTGAAGCTTAGCCCCCGCCATGGCGAAATGCTGACCTTGACCCAGCGGCCCTGCCGGACTGAGCAGCCCCGGAATTTGGCCGGAGAGATGGCCCAGCAATCCGTGGGTTTCGCGGAAGCGATCGCCCATCTGCTGCACGGTTTTGATGCCCATCGCCTCTAGCGACGAGTCCATAAAAACGGTGCTGTAAAAGCCGGGGGCGTGGTGGCCGACTTCGGTGATCAGGTTTTTGTAGCCCAGCATGACTAGAGAAGCGATCGCATCGGCAATACTGGCAAACCCGCCCGGATGGCCAGACTGCTTACTCGCGGTCGTTTGCAGCGTCAGGTAGCGCAGCGCATCGGCAGCGAGCAGGGTCTGATAAACCGCTGCCGGATCGCTCGGGGAAGAAATGGCCTGCTGCCCTTCACCAATCACCGCCGACTGTCCGTACTGCTCAAATTCAGCGGTAGGCTCACCAAAATGCTGAATCCCCTCACAAAAAGCAGGCGTTGGAGATTTTGAAACAGCTACAGTCATCGGGAAGTATCCTCGGCTTAATTCAGATTGGCAATGGCAGACGATTCTGTTGGCACAAAGGGCTAACTTACGTCATATATTACGGCAACGCGCTAGAACGGGGCTAGCATTTAGCGCCAGACAGGAAGATATCAATCGCTTCCCAATGCCATATTGAGAACCGTCCCGCGTTAAGGCTCAGATGAGCTAACCTGAGAAATTTTTGATAGTTAAGTCGCTGATAGCCAATGGCGGAGATAAAATGACCACAAATTTGCAACTATAGTCACAACTTGCATACAATATTACGCATCAGACACTTACGATATCTTCACCTATGGAAATTGCGGCAGGTCAGTTCAAGGCTCAGTGTTTGAAGCTGATGGATCAAGTCCAGCAAACGAAAGAAGAGATTGTCATCACCAAACACGGTACTCCAGTGGCTCGACTGGTACCGATTGGGACGGAGGCAAAGGATTCGATTATTGGCTGGATGCAAGGCTCAGTAAAAATTACAGGTGATATCATCGCACCCCTTGATGAAGTTTGGGAGGCTGACAGATCGTGAGCCAGTCGAAGCAGGCATCAGCAAAGCGGTCCAAAGAAAATACCTTTCTGCTGCTTGACACTCACGTTTGGCTATGGCTAGTCAGTGGAGACGTTGACCAGCTATCAGAAGTTTGTCTGAGTACGATTGAAGCAGCCGAGCGACTGGGGGTCTCTGTGATTTCTGTGTGGGAGGTGGGGATGCTGGAGGCAAAAGGACGAATTCAGCTTCAGAAAACCTGCACAGATTGGGTTCGCGAAGCACTGACAGCACCAAAGCTCGGTTTGCTACCGCTAACCCCTGAAATTGCTATAGAGAGTTCTCGTTTGCCAGGAACCATTCACGGCGACCCCTCAGATAGAATTTTAGCGGCAACCAGCCGACTCACCGGTGCTTGCCTCGTCACCAAAGACCACCGGCTACAGAGATATGGGCAACAGTCGTTCATCTCGGTTTTAGAAGCATAAAATGGTCGCTATGCAAAAATGTGAACACCACAATTGCTAACTCCGCATCACATAGCCCACACCGCGCACGGTTTGAATCAGGCGGCTTTCCTCTTCGGCTTCTAGCTTCAGGCGTAGGTAGCGAATGTAGACTTCGATGATGTTGGAGTCGCCCATGAAGTCGTAGCCCCAGACTTCTTCAAGAATGCGATCGCGCGTCAAAACCTGCTTAGGGTGCGAGATCAAATAGTCCAGCAGGTCAAATTCTTTGGCGGTGAGTTCTATAG
>JBBSNR010000450.1:0-2822 GCA_038260635.1 Phormidesmidales cyanobacterium | reverse complement strand
CGAGCAAAGGCTTCTGTCTCTCCGCCCTTAAACTGCAAAACGCCTTTGGAGTCTATTGGATTTTCTTCTATCTCCAGATCAGAAAGGGTTGGAACCTTACCGGGCTCAATGCTGTCAGGTAGAGCAGGTAGCTGCTCAGGGGTGGCAAAAGTGGGAAATACCTGGCTCTCTTTTTCTACAGCTTTACGAAACTGAGTGAAGACTTCTGGCAGCTTGCTAATTTCAAAAGGCAGGTCTTCAGGATGGTAGAGCGTAGCGCCCCAGTAAACCTCTGAACTAACTCTCATCTCCTTCAGCGCTTTTTCAACCGCCCGGTCAACGCCAGTTTCTTCTGAGGTGACTTCTTCGTGCCAGTAGACCGCATCGATATTTAGCGCTTTAACTAGCTCTGGAATTTCTTCCTCTGGTTTGCCCTGACGAATTACTAGATTACTGCCTTTTGTTTGCAGCGATCGCCGCAAATCCACTACAGTCTCAATCAAAAACTGAGCTCGGTAAGCCCCCGTTTTAGGAAAGCCCACAGCAGTTTGACCAAAATGACGCGGGTCAAAGCAGTAAAGGGGAATGATTTCGGCCTGGTGTTCGAGCGCGCGGTGGAGGGGCTCGTGATCGTGCAGGCGGAGGTCGTTACGGAGCCAAAGGAGAATGCGCATAAAAGATGAAAGTGAAAAGCGAGGCCCAAAAAATAGGAGGTAGGATTAGGCATGATAGGGTAGCTGGCACGCGATCGCCACTACAGAGAGGCAGATAAGCACAATGGCAAATGACAGCCTAAAGGTACAGCTAGAAGCTGCTTGCGATGATCTGTGGTGGAGCAGCGAGAGCGACTATCCGGTAGAAGTGATCTGGTTTGCGGCTCCAGCCGAATCAGCCGGTGAGGATCAGGAATCTTTGGTTTGTGAGTTGATAGGCTGCGAGGGAGAGGTAGAGACAGTTGACATAGAGGGCTTTTTTGCGCGGGCGATCGCTCCCAAAAGCTGGCATACCGCTGAAGACAAAGCCCAAATATCGCAGTTGCAGCAGCTCAAAACCCTTTTACAGTCAGCGCTGTCAAATCCGAAAGCCTACCGCTGCGGTGAAGTAGAAGTCAGCGTGCACGTAGTGGGCTATACCCCAGATGGCAACATTGCCGGGGTCAAAACCACAGTCGTCGAAACCTGATGCCGATTTTCACCTACCGGCTTTCATTACTGGCTTTCAATGGCGGCTTGAACGCTTTCAGGCACTTCTGACAGCAGGTCATAGCCGGTCGCAATTTCGATGCGATCAACCGTAGTGCGATAGGGTTGCCAGCTCGACTGAATGCGATCGCTATTCGGCATATCTACCGCAATCACCTCTGTACGCTGCGTTATCGCGTCCGTAGGGCTATTCAAAACCACGATCACTTTCCACACCCGACTCGGCACCGTCACCTGACCGACAGTGCCCTTATCGCCATAGACGCCGCCGACAACGTAGAGCGCCTTACCCTGCTGCACTAAATCACGCCCGTATTCTTCGAGTTCACGCCAGGCCCCTCGGTTGTTATCGCTCACCTGCGGGAAAATATTGGTCATCAAAAAGGTGATCGAATTGTCTTGCGGATTGGCGGTGCGATCGCCTGACGGCACCATATGCCCTCGGTCATAGCCACTGCGGCGATATTCACCGGGCGTCACCTGATAGAAGCCGGGCGGCAAGCTGCTATCTGGGCGAAAGTCATCCTGCCGGTCGGTAGGGCCTAGCCAGCCACTGTCTACCCGCCAGCTCGCCCAGTTCAAAACGTCACGCGCCTGACTGTAAGAGAGCACATATTGCTCCCGTTCAATCAGCCAATTATTCGGATTTTCCTGCCCGGCATTGCTGGGGTTGCCCAGCGTTAAATGTTCATTGTTAGAAAAGTAGGTCGCCCGCTCTAAGCCGGGAGACAGCGGCGGCAGGCTTTCACAGGCTTTACCATTTTGATCTCGATCTAGCCCATGCGGATCTGCGCTGAAAGCATCCAATACCTGCTGGGCCGCTGCCTGACTGATAAAATCGCGGCAGTCGCAGTAGCTATCAATGCAGGGCGGCAAGCTAGCGTTGATATCGGTGCCGACTAGCTCGCACCCTCCCATCCCGCTACCTATGCCAACTACTGCCATCACGGTTGCTATTGTCTGCGATCGCAGCGAACGAAACCCTCTGAACTTCTGCATAGCGCCCAAAATCGTCTATTTAATACATCTGTTCTACAGGCTACAGGAGCCTCAGCCAGATAACCAGCCTTTTTATAGTTCCCCACCGAAAAGCTAGGACGGTATACTTAGATCCGTACTGCCTTTGAAGTAATCCCGTTAACGGCCTTCAAAGATAAAAATGTCCACTTGACACCTCGTCAAGTACACCTTTGTCAACTACATCTTGTAAATTATGTTTAGCACAGTTGTTTCCACGCTAAAAGCCTGGTTCCCAGCCCCCGAAGTTCAGGCCCACTGCGACGGCCCCTGCGGTGTCTACGATCCTTCCTCTGCTCGCATTGCCGCAGAAGCTGTGGTCGCTATGACCAAAAAAATTCTCGACTTGCAGCACCCTGAAGGGGGTGATGCCCAAGCCATGGCGTCTTACCAAAACACCATGTCTCGCTATATCGCCATTAAAGAAGAGCAAGCTCAAATTGCCAAAGATGAGCTGCTAGTGCTCTGGACTGACTACTTCAAGCCTGTCCATCTCGAAAAGTATCCTGACTTGCATGACACTTTTTGGAAAGCGGCTAAAACCTGCTCCGCCTGCAAAGTAGAAGTCAGCACTCAGCACTGCCAGGAGCTAATGGACGCTGTGCAGAAAATCCACAACATGTT
>JBBSNR010000449.1:0-2833 GCA_038260635.1 Phormidesmidales cyanobacterium | reverse complement strand
TGACGAAAGCTGCGATATATTTCTAGCTCTGCTAGCAACGGTTTCTCCCATAAGGGTGGCCGTCCGTGCCCACCTGATTCTGACACTTGCGTCAGTAGCTGTCTGTGCCAGCTTTCGCCTGACGGTAGGCCGCCATCTAAGACAACAGCAACCCGCTGCGCCAGGCGTTCGCAACCTGAGTAAAAGTCTTCTATATAGGCCGCTAATGTGGGCGTCACAAAAATTTCAGGCACACCGTCTGCTTCAGCCAGGGCTGTGCTCAAGGTATCAACAGTTTGCTCGATGGCGGAAACTTCGTCTTCCAGTCGCAGCCGTAAAGCTAAGTAGAGATTTTCAGCCATCGGTGTAAGCTGTAAGATGTGATCGCGCAGTCGCTCATTTGCCTGCTCAACTGCCACTAAGTCAAACGGCAACCAGTCTGGCACAATTGCTTCCAACTGGCGATAAGCCTCAAAGAGTGCCCGCTGCGATATTCCCTGTACTGCCAAATCTAGATCTGAACCATCGTGCCAGGGCGTGTCACCGCGTAAAGATCCGAAGACAATCACCTCTGTTGCGCCAAAGTCTTGCTTCAGTAAGTGTGAGCATTGCTGAGCGATCGCCAAAGCTGCTTGCCGTCGTTGAGCTAAGGAAGGCGGCTTGGCGTAGACGATAGAGGAGAATGAATTCATGAGTCGCGGGACAGCTTTAAAGCATCTCTGAGGCAGAGACTGATACTCGTATAATAATGCCTGGACCCCTCAACTGCTAAAAAGGCCTACGGCTGAACCTATGAAACCTGAAGACTTTAAGCCGCTGATTACAGAGGCCCACCACAGAATCTCAAAACACATTCGAGAAACGCCTTCTATAACGCTAGCGGAGGGCACTTTTGGGCTGAATGCTCGCCTCACTCTAAAACTAGAGATGCTGCAACATGCAGGCTCTTTTAAGGCACGAGGCGCTTTTAGCCGAATGCTGAAGAATCCTTTGCCAGCGGCAGGGGTGATTGCGGCCTCGGGCGGTAACCATGGCGCTGCCGTTGCTTACGCAGCTCGTAAGCTTCAGTGCCCAGCAGAAATCTTCGTGCCTACGATATCGTCTCCAACCAAGATTCAGCGATTAAAAGACTACGATGCAACCATTACCATATACGGACGCGACTACTTTGAGGCGCTTCAAAAGAGTGAAGAACAGGCCAGTCAGACAGGCGGATTAGTGGTTCATGCTTTTAACCAGGTAGAGGTCATCGCCGGGCAGGGAACCGTCGCGTTAGAGCTAGAGCAGCAGGCCCCCGATCTAGATACGGTGCTGGTCGCGGTCGGCGGCGGCGGACTGATTGCCGGCATTGCCGCCTGGTACCAGGGGCGGTGCCGAGTAGTTGGGGTAGAGGCAGAACTAGGCCCTTCGCTGCACGCTTCAATGGCAGCGGGAAAGCGGGTAAATGTGGAAGTAGGCGGCATTACTGCCGATGCGCTGGGCTGTCGCTGTGTGGGTGAACTGATGTTTCCGATCGCTCAGCAGTACGTTGAGCAGGTTGTCCTGGTGGATGAAAAATCGATTATCCAAGCGCAGCGGCTGCTGTGGGAAGAGCTGCGCATTGTCGCAGAGCCCGCCAGCGCTGTGCCGATTGCAGCGCTGATGTCAGGTCGCTACCAGCCCGCTGCCGGAGAGAGAATTGGGATCGTTATTTGCGGGGCGAATACAGACCTGTCAAAATTGTCCTGACGCTTTGTAGAGTCGCTTGGCTGCCGTGGTGTATCACTTATCTTTTGAGGATATCTCTAGCTCCTTAGAGCCGGTATTTTCGTCAAATACTCGGCGAAACCTGACTTCGGGGATAGAGACAATTACCAGCTCAAGCGTTGTGTATACCAGGCAGCCGTAAACCACATGTCCTCCTGTGCACTCGCCCCGTGAGTTGGCGACGGTCATATGCAGATGGACGCCGTCTGCCCCGAGCGTTCCAGAAAGGGTCAAAATCTCGTGCTTACCGGTCAGCTCGGTGGGCTCGTCATGGCCTGCAAATCGCAAACTCACTTCAGACAGGCTACCAACTGCGCTCAAGACAACGCCCGCGCTGAGTCTTTCTTTGATGGCTAAAGTCTCCAGCTCCTGACGGACATCTTGCCCAGGATGGAGCCTTAGAGAAAGCGTTTCCGGCGTGATCGGCGAAAGCATGATGGGGCCTCTTCAGGAATGATCGGGACTAAGTCTGCTGTGGCTTTTGGGGCGAAGAGTCTCTTTGATTTGCACTGGGATTTGCACCGGTTTGGTTTGCATAGATAACCGAAACCGGTGGCACTTTGCGAGCAGCGTAACGGCCCAAAAGACCGTAGCTCAGCAGGCCAAGGCTTTCTCGAAACACCAAAAACTGCTTTTGGATGCGCTGGGTATTTGGCGCGATTGGGCTGATATGAGGAATGACCTTGAAGCCAAAGCTCTCGAAGGTGAGTAGCGATCGCATCATATGCAGCGGATCGGTAACTAAGATAATTTTATCTATGCCCTGAGGTCGCAAGATCGCAGCGGTAAATTCGGCGTTTTGGTCGGTGGTGAGGGAGCAGGGTTCGCCGGCGATCGCCTCAGCCGGAATCGCCTGCTTTAGCAGCAGCTTAGCAATTCGGGGCGCATCACCGCGTCCGCTAGCAAAAATTAGCGGCGCTCGCTGAGCGTTCCACAGCTTGCTAGCTTCCTTTACGCGCATTGAATTTTGCTCCGATCCCCGGCCTAGCACAATGATCGCTTGTGCCTTTTCGCCAGAGTCGGCGGGGACAAAGCCCACCAGCAGCCGGTTGCCTAGCCCAGTGAGAATAGGCGAGGTAGCTACCAGATAAATTACTAGAAGGCTGCC
>JBBSNR010000448.1:0-2838 GCA_038260635.1 Phormidesmidales cyanobacterium | reverse complement strand
CCCTGGCGCAAAAGGTATACCTGCTCAACGACTGCACAACACCTGTAGTCGTTCCAGATGTTGTAGATTTTACAGATGCTGCGGAGGAGACTTACCAGCGATTTGCCGATGCAGGCATGAACATTGTTAATTCTACAGATCCGCTGGAAACCTGGCCTGGGTTTCCTCTAAATCAATAGCTTTATAAAGAAGATTTTAGCATGACATCCGATATATCAATGAGGCAGGGGCAGAGGTTGCCTTTTTATATAAGGATGCCCGACTGACTGACCGAATAGGCTGTCCCAATTGCGGCAAAATCACAGCTTTTGCTCGTATGTAACTGTCGGGATTGTCAAGATTACCTACAAATCACAGGCCGCTATTAGCTCAGTATCTCCACGTATAGCAAAGTAAGGATGCATTCTTACTTTGCTAGTCGAGTTGCTTGTTGTCATATAACGGTTTCAGCCGATAAAAGTGTCCTAAGCAACTCGACAGGAGCTATAGCTGAGCAGCCTTTATCACCTGCTGCCAAACTTCTGCTGTGTGCCGATAGATATCTAAGGCGATTAGCGCAGCTTTGGCATCTTGAGGATTGCCACGGTTTAGCAGATCTATGAGAAAGGCGATCGCCACTTCTGTCCGCAGGGTAGAAATCGCCAGCAAAAAGCTCTGCCGCAGTTCAGCGTCTCGGGTGCGCTGCCATCGTTGCTTAATGGCTGCAAACGCTTCTGGCACTCTCGCTTCGCCTAAGGCCAGCGCGGCTAACTCCTGCACCACCGCGCTACCAGACTCCAGCGCCTCTATCACTAAAGGCGCTTGCTCACTCGAAAGCTGAAGCAATGCGATAAAGCACTCCGAAAGCACTTGAGGCTCTGCGTCTCCTAAGTGCACCTTTAGCCGCAGTAGCGGAATGCCCGCCGGATTTTGGCTATAGCCCACCGCGCGGGCTGCCCCCGCCCTGGCATCGTGCTCAGCGTCGGCTAGTAGGTCAGCGAGTTCGCTCAATACCTGTGGGTAGTTGGCCTGTACCAAACCCAGCGCACACAGGCTGCGCAACGCCGGGGCCGTATCTACGGTGCCACCCCACACGGGCTCTTTTTGCACATGGCGAATGCCCGCTAAGAATAGATCGGTGTTGGGTTTTTCTAGGTGGTATAGGGTGTTGGCGATCGCCCACTTAGCCTTACATCCCGGATCTGTTTTCTCACCGTTTGCTAGCATTCGCTCAAACGCAGCAGACAAATCAGGAATGAGTTGGATGAGGCTGTGACGGATGATGAGTTTTGCGGTGGGAGCGAGTGCTATTGACTGCTTGCTGTGAATGATTTTGCGCAACGCAACAACATCCCCTTCGCTCAGCGTCTCTAACCGCTGCATCTCTTTGATCTGTTCCAAAGCTGCTTCCAGCTTATGAGACTTTGCCATCGTCTCCTCCTCCAACCAACCCTTTGATTCTGAACGGTGATACCTACAATGATATCAAGTTCTTTGATCGTACATAGAGAAACTATTCTGAGTGGTAAGGCGATCGCCCCATCCTGCGGTCGGTCGGCTCAGTGGTGAAAAGCGGGGTGACCATACTTCAGCGCCGTACTTTTACGAGGAAGCTTAAAAGACTTTCTACTTATTCAGGTTGCGACGTAGCGCTTCTAACTCATCATCGATGCTCATACCAGGACGATTATTTTTGGAGCCTCGTCGGGAAGATCGGGAAGAAGGCTGAGCAGAACTAGCCGGGCCCAAATCGGCACCCGTCAACCGCAAATATCCTAAGTACGCAATCCCCAGCAGCCCTAATATCAGAAACACAAAAGCCTGATAGGGGATGAACATGATGGCGTAAATCCGTAGCTTGCTCATAAGCCAGGAGACACCCAGATAGCCAGCGCCGATTAGAGCCGCGCCCTGAACAGCCCGATATATCCGGATTTCTGAAAGCGGCAGTCGCTGTTTTGAGACCCATAGCGATACGCCTACGTAGTAAAACGGTGCCAGCAGCAGCAGCACATCGGCTTCTTGAACAACTTTATTCAAACCACCAGCGGTAGTAGTGTACCAGACATACCCGGCTGCCATTAACAGGCTGAGAACGGCTATAAACAAGTTGATGTTTAAAACCAAAGGTTCTTCTCTATCGCCAGGCACCGCAATACAAATACCTAGAGCGAGCCAGGGCAGCAAGAGCATCGCTAGCGTCAGCCCTAGCCTGTTGTCATAAATCAGCGTGTAGAGGTCTTGTAAGGTCATGCGCCGGTACCAAATCAGTCTCTATGATAATGCCCAGATTTCTTTGAAGGATTAGCCGACCCACGGGCAACTCTAGCCGAGATATGGTCGGACTTGCTGAAGATGAATGTTGAGGTGGCGATCAATCAGCGCCCAATGGCAAAGCAAAGTAACGATGAAATACCAGCTTCCATGGGCCAGCCCAATGCTCAGTCACATTTTGCATTTAGCCAACCCTGATAGAGCCGCCGAGATGATCAAGTATTGGGTGAGGAAGCGTCTTCTGGTGTTAACACAAGCCCGCGATAGACTTGCTCGATTGGGAAGCTTAAGTCAATGCTTTTGAGCGTTATGGTATCTCCCTCCTGGTAATTGCGAATGAGCCATTCACCTGCGTCATTCTTGTGATACAAATCCATCTCGATTCGGGCAGTGCTCACTAATAGATAGTCTTGTAAAACAGGGTTGTTTCGGTACAGTCTAAACTTGCCACCTCGGTCGTAGGCCTCTGTACTATCTGACAAAACTTCAACGATCAAGCAGGGGTAAGTAATGTATTGAGTGGCGGTCTGATCCCGTTCGTCACAAGTGACGCTTACAGCTGGATAAGTGTAATTCTTTGTGGTG
>JBBSNR010000447.1:0-2845 GCA_038260635.1 Phormidesmidales cyanobacterium | reverse complement strand
TCAGGGCTCTGCCTGGGGTTACAGCTATTTTTTGGCAATCCCAGCGGCGCGGGCGACTTCTTTGACAGCTGCTGCCACGGCTGGCGCGACTCGCGGGTCAAAGACTGACGGCACAATGTTGTTGGCGCTGAGTTCTGTCTCAGATACCAGAGAAGCGATCGCTTTTCCTGCCGCCAAAAACATCTCTGTCGTAATCGCCTGCGCCCGGCAGTCTACCGCTCCGCGAATGACGCCTGGGAAAGCCAGCACATTGTTAATTTGGTTGGGGTAGTCGCTGCGCCCGGTGGCCATCACCGCCGCAATGCCCGCCAGCAGCTCAGGCTGAATTTCGGGCACGGGGTTGGCCATCGCAAACACAATCGGATTAGCCGCCATTGAGCGCACCATCTCTACGCTGACGACACCAGGGGCACTGACACCCATAAATACGTCTGCGCCCTGCATCGCATCGGCTAGCGTGCCGGATTGCGCGATCGCAAATTCTTTTTTGGCCTCGGTCAGGTCGGCGCGATCGCCGCCAATAATTCCCCTAGAGTCACAAATCACCAGCCGTCGCAGCCCCGCCCTCTTGAACAGCCGCCCCATCGACAGCCCTGCCGCCCCCGCCCCGTTGATCACCAGGCGAATATCGCCAATTGATTTGCCCACCACGATCAGCGCGTTCGTCAACGCCGCCAGGCTAACAATTGCCGTCCCATGCTGATCGTCATGAAAAATAGGAATATCCAACTCGGCCTGCAATCGCCGCTCAATCTCAAAGCAGCGCGGCGCACTGATATCTTCTAGGTTCACCGCCCCAAAGACCGGCGCAATCCGCTTCACTGTTTCAATAATCTCCTCGGTATCTTGAGTGTCCAGGCAAATTGGAAAGGCATCGAGCCCGGCGAACTCTTTAAACAGCATGGCTTTGCCTTCCATCACCGGCATGGAGGCCGCTGCGCCCAAATTGCCCAGTCCCAGCACCGCACTGCCATCGCTGACAATCGCCACCGTATTGCCCTTAATCGTCAGGTCGTAAACCCGCTCCGGATGCTTGGCAATTTCGACGCACACCCGCCCTACTCCAGGGGTATAGGCCATGGCCAGATCATCTTGCTCGCGCAGCGGAATTTTGGGCTCCACCCGCAGTTTGCCGCCCCGGTGGAGGGCAAACGTGCGATCATAAACGGCCTGCACCTCGACCATGCTCAGCGCACGCACGGCAGCCTCTATACTATTGGCGGCTTCTGTACTAGATGCATCGACCGATATCTCTCGGATAATAAACTCGCGGCTTTTTTCAACCACGGCGATATTGCCGAGATTGCCGCCCGCTAGCGCGATCGCCTCAATCACCGCCGCCAGCCGATTCACCTGATTGGGCAGCTTGATCCGGAGAGTTAGACTATAGCTAGGATTCGGTGTCAGACTGACCATGAGTTAAAGGATGAAGTAGGAACGATGAATGATGAGTAAAAGACTATCGCTTTTTCATACACTTCGAGCAAAGACCCGCCGGGAACCCTAAAGTCCTACTTCCGATCCCGCCTTCATCGTTCATCGTTCATCCTTGCTACTTCCAATGCCTACTCTCTACGCCGAAATCGACATCAACGCGCCGCAAAGCGTTGTCTGGGATGCCCTCATCCGTAAAGATCAGTGGCGCTTTTGGAACACCTTCCTTTACGACTGCAACCCTGGCTTACGAATCGCTCGGGGCAACGAAATTTTCCTCTCTATGCAGCGGCTAGAAGGTGACGAAGAAACCGAATTTCAGCCGGTGGTGATTATGCTGCGCCCGCCCCACCTGATGAAATGGGTCTCAACCATTCCGGGCCTGCGCAGTGAGCACATCTTTGAGCTGCAAGAAACGGTGCCGGGCCGCACGCGCTACATTCACCGGGAAGCTTTTTCGGGCATTCTCTCCAAGGTATTTCTGCCCTTTATCCGTCAGGACGAGCGCCAGGGCCTTAGGCGGATGGCCCAGCAGCTAAAGATGCATGTAGAAGGGAGCACGCTGGGCGGCCCCCCAACCTTCCCAGACAGCCGCCCCTACGACCGCAGCCGACCACCCTACGATGACCGCAGATACGACGACCGCAGATACGACGACCGCTATGACCGCCCTTATGACCGCAGAGACCATCCTGGCGACTACGACTATAGACCACGTCGGCCTCGCTAGTGAGAGCCGCAGCGCTGCTTTACATGCCTATCGATTGTAGGTATCGACCGAGCTAAACGAGAGCTGATAGCGGTAGAGCGCTACGGGCTTATCTTTGGCCTTAAAGTAGTTGGGATCCTGAGGCGAAAGATAAATGGCAGTGATCTGATCGGCTCCAATTGGAAAATTTGGGTCCGAGCGCTTGCGATAGAAAGTCGTGTTTTCGACCTCGTTAAGATAGATCGTCGGCTGGCTGTCGGCAGTTTTGAGATTGCGAAAAAACTGCTGAAATACCTCCGTTGTGGCAAAAGCGCCCGAGTTTGGCCTTTCTACCGTCCGGCCTGTCACCTGAGATATCAGCTGCTGATCGCCCTTCAAAAAAGTCAGCTGACGGTTGGGATTATCCGGGTCTACCTTAACCGCTTTTACCCCGTCTTCGCCCAGGTAGGCCCGCGCCAGGCTGAGCCCATTAAACGCCCGGTCTGACACAATCTCAATCTCGTCATCATCGCCGCCAGGCAGGGCTCGGTTGAGAAAGCTACCTTTATGAACCGTCTTGGGCACAAAGCGGACAATTGCCTCGACTGGCCGATACAAGAACTGCCGATTACCTTCAAAGCCTGGCGTCACTATTTCTGGTGCGAACGGAGCCACCATGTCTACTAGCGTGGAGGTCATCCGCCAGCTGCCTGCCATCCAGGT
>JBBSNR010000446.1:0-2854 GCA_038260635.1 Phormidesmidales cyanobacterium | reverse complement strand
TGGCGCTTCGGTTGGAGGAGCGGCACTGCCAGCAGAAGCGTAGGCCGAAGAGACCCAGCCCTCTGCCCCAGACGAATAGCGAACGTAGTACCAGGTCGCGCCATCGTCGCCCTGTGACTGCTGCACGATGGTGGCGCGATCTCCGCTCGTCCCCGACTGAGAAGACGCCGCCGCAAACGAAGGGCTGTCATACAGCGCAATTTGGTTGCTAGACGAACTGCTCAGCGTAACTTGTTCACCGCTCTGCGCGTCCGATACCGCAGCGGGCGGGCTCTCTTCGAGAATTTCCTCACTGTCTATGGACTCATCTGAGGGCGCATCCGCTTCACGAGTATCGTCCGCAGCGCTCTCTTGGTCTGAATCTCTTTCGGGTTTATTGGTTGGCTGCACGCGAGGCAAATCGGCAGTGGCCTCTTCTCCTGTGCGAGTTAGGAAAAAACCGCCAGCGATCGCACTGATACTCACCATCGCGATCAGCAGCCCGAGCAAAAGAGGTGAGCGGCTTTTGCTGGCTCCTTCATGACTGGCAAAGCTGCCGGGGGGATAGTTCGCTGGGCCATTGGTCAATGTGGGCTGCATCGTCTGTTGATAAGTCGAGGGATCTGCCTGGACAGAGGACGCTTGAGCGGGCGCAACCACCACTGTTTTCAGCGTGCTGGCAGCAGGGGTACCCGGCGGATGGGCTGGCCCTTTGGCTGAGGGCGCGGGCAGCACAATTGGCAGTTGCCCAGGCGGCAGGGTAGCACCCGGTAAGGCCGATAGGTCCGTTAGCATTTGGCTAGCGCTGCTGTAGCGATCGCGCGGGTGCGATCGCACCGCCCGGTCAATCACTTCCACCAGCCCCGAACTCACATGCCCGGCCAGCTGCCGCCAAATAATTTCTCCAGTTTGCGGGTCAGAGGCCAAAGACTGAGGCAGCTGGCGCGTCAGCAAAAAAATCGCCGTCAGCCCCAAACTGTACAAATCACTCGAAGGAATCGGTCGTCCTGCTGCCTGCTCAGACGGCATAAAACCCGGCGTGCCAATCACAATTGAGCTGCGAGGGCTGCTGTAGCTGCTAACCACGGTGCCCATCGTCTCGCGCACCGCCCCAAAATCAATCAGCACCGGCTGCTGCGTATCGGCCCTGAGCATAATATTGTCCGGCTTCAGGTCGCGGTGAATGATGCCCTGGCTGTGAATAAAATCGAGCACCGGCAGCAGCGCCACCAAAATCGACTTCACCACCGCTTCAGACAGCGCCCCTTGCGCGGACACTAGCGCATCTAGCGTGGTCCCCTCGATCCATTCCTGCACCAGGTAAAAGCGTTGATTTTCGCTGAAGTAGGCATACAGCTTAGGAATTTGCTTGTGGTCTTCGCCCAGACGCTCTAAAATGGCAGCCTCTCGCTGAAACCGGGCCTGCACCACCTGATAAACGTCGGGCGTGGTGGTCAAAGGCTTGAGCTGCTTGATGACGCATCGCCGACCCGAGGGCATCTGCACATCTTCAGCCAGGTAAGCATGGCCAAATCCGCCTTCTCCCAGGGTACGCACTACCTGGTATCGGTTGTTGATGAGCATGAGTAGCGATCGCCTCAAAGCGCTGCAATAGCTGCATAGATAAGGCAAGTCCATCCTTGGCTGCCTTTTATCCTACGAGCTGATCTAGCATAGTCTAAGCCTGCGGGTTCGGGGCGCATCGGGCCAGCGGATGAATTGCTACGGCGATCGCCATTGGCCTCAGGCTAAGTGTCGTTAATCAGCAGCTGTACCGGCAGGATAAGCGCCTAAAATATAAAAAAGTATCCCCCGCGTCTATGACTGCTTCCAAAGCTGCGGACCCGACCAATCCGTCTGCATCGCTTCAGAACTACGGCATTCCCGAACGGCTGGCTAAGCATACGGTCCGCTATGCCGACTACCGCCAAGTCAGCCGCGAAGACATGACGCCGATGATGCGTCACTACGCCGAGGTGAAAGACCAGCACCCTTACGCCCTGCTCATGTACCGGGTGGGTGACTTTTTTGAGACCTTTTTTCAAGACGCGATTACCATTGCCCGCGAATTGGAGCTGGTACTCACCAGTAAAGACGCGGGTAAAGCCATTGGCCGGGTGCCGCTCTCAGGCATTCCCCATCACGCTTTAGAACGCTACTGCACGCAGCTCGTCGAAAAAGGCTACGCGGTGGCTATTTGCGACCAGGTTGAAGACCCAGCGCAGGCACAGGGGCTAGTGAAGCGCGAAGTCACCCGGATCATCACCCCTGGCACGGTGCTAGAAGAAGGAATGCTCGCCGCCCGGCGCAACAACTTCTTGGCGGCGGTGGTGATTGCTGGAGAGCACTGGGGGCTGGCCCACGCCGATGTCTCCACGGGGGAATTTCTCACCACGCAGTCCACCGATTTAGAGGCGCTGGCTCAAGAATTGATGCGGCTTCAGCCCGCCGAGATTTTGATACCCACGAATGCGCCAGATTTGGGAGCGCTGCTGCGACCGGGCGAAAAATCTGACCGCCTGCCAGACTGTTTGCCCGCTCAGTTTTGCTACACCTTTCGCTCGCAAACGCCTTTTACCAAAACAGAGGCCCGGCAGCGGCTGTTGGAGAGCTTGCGGCTGCGATCGCTCGAAGGCACTGGCTGCGACCACCTGCCGCTCGCGACCCGCGTCGCTGGCGGCCGGCTCGAATATTTAGAAGACACCCAAAAAACCACCCTTGCCCCGCTGCAAACCCTCTCCACCTACGCCATCACCGAATATTTGGTGATTGACCACCAAACCCGGCGCAACCTGGAAATCACCCAGACCTGTCGCGATGGCATCTATCACGGCTCTCTGCTGTGGGCTCTCGATAAAACCGTCACCGCGATGGG
>JBBSNR010000445.1:0-2855 GCA_038260635.1 Phormidesmidales cyanobacterium | reverse complement strand
GCCCAGCCACCAAAAAACGTCGCTATCGTCGTCACCACCATATCTGCTCAGCGCTCTGCCACAATTGACCTTATTATGGCGTTTTTGCGAACTATCAAGGGTGCTACCCTGGTACTAAGCCGATCCCCACAAAGCTGCCGCTTGGAGAACGTTAGATCATGCAAGCCCCTCAAGAATCATCGTCAGATCTGGCATCGGAGGCTTCGACTGCTGTAGATACGGGAGCGCAGCAGATGAAAGCGATCGCCTACAGCTTAGATGCTCTAGTTCCTGGACTGTACTTGTGGTGCGGCCCGTTAAAAATACGGCTGTGGGGCAGCTTACCCGAAGAGAACTACTCTGGGCAAATTCATAGTCCTCTAGGTATGGCCGTTGTGCTACCTGGCTACCGAATTTACAGCACCTATCGTGGGAGCTATGACCCTCGATAAACACAAATTAGACGGCATTCCTCAAATCGAATCTAAGACACTTTCCGCTGAAAGCTTTGAAGCGCTACTGCTCGCTGCTGGCTACACTAAATTAGGTGCAGCACCTGCCCAGGGAAACCGTAAAAAAGTCTGGTGGGGACACGACGCCTATCGACGAATTGAATCGATCTACAGTCCCGATGGCAAAGTCGCGATTACGGCCTACCATGTTGATTAAGCTAAACGGCTTCCGCTAGTATGACGAACTCACTCATTTCAAAGGAGTGAATTCCCTGATTGTATCAAAAGCCAAGGTCAGCGATCGCCCCCTCAGCCGCCTTAAACACCGCCGCATCCGACATCGTTTCCCAAGCCGTATCGCCAATCTCTTTATAAAACTCTTCATCGTAAGGCCGCGTCCTTACAACAACCGGCATCGGCACCGCATGGCCCAACAACAGCGCCTGCTGCTTAGAATCTAGCTTTGACAGCACCGAGCGCAAACTCTGCCCGCCCGAAACGCCAGTAAAAATCGCGTCAATGTCTTTTTCATCATTCAACAATGCCGTAATTCGCGTACCCACCTGAGACATGACTTCGTTGTCGATGCCAGAAGGGCGCTGGTCTACTACCAACAGCGTGACAAAGTACTTGCGCATTTCACGGGCAATCACTCCGAAGATGGTTTGTCGGGCTGTGGCTGGGTCTAAAAAGCGGTGGGCTTCTTCAATGGTGATCACGAGCGGTTGGGGGCGATCGCTCGGATGCTTACTCTGCAAAAACCGGTCTGCCTTACGCACATAGCTCGCATGAATTCGCCGGGCAATCACGTTAGTCGCCAGCATATACGAGAGCATATTGGACTGCGACCCAAACTCAATCACCACATGCTTACCCGCATCAATGGTCTCCAAAATTTGGTTCACATAGTTGTGCGGACAGCTGCTGCGAATGTACTTCAGCTCCGCTAGGCGAGTGAGCTTGCGCTGCAAAGCCATAATGGACGACTTACTGCCCATCTTCACTTCACAAAATTCCTGAATCTCTTCGTTACTAAGTTGTAACAACCGGTTTATCCAGCTATTGCCAAACTCATTGCGCAAAATAATCGCGTTTTCTAAGCTCGCCTCCGAGAGATTTAGCTCGCGGCTAATCAGCATCAGGTCTTCTACATCAATTTGGTCGAAGCTGATATACAGCTCCTGCGCGTCGTAGACTCCCCTGCGCTTCGTCGATTCGGGGTCTAGCGTGAAAATTTGCACCTGACCGGGAAAAAGCTGCCGTAGCCCCTTCACCGTGCTAAATTCTTTGCCCTCGCTCACCGCCTCCCAGCCATACTCCGAGTGCATATCAAAAATCAGGTTCACCGCCGCCTGCTTGCGAATAATCCCCGAGAGAATCAGCCGGGTCAAAAAAGACTTCCCCGTCCCCGACTTACCAAAAATGCCGTTGCTGCGCTCCACAAACCGATCCAGGTCAATGCAGATCGGCACGTCCATATCAATCGGCTGCCCAATCGCAAAGTTACGCCGATGCAGATCATCTTCCCAGCCAAACACCGCCCGAAAGTCTCGCTCAGAGGCGTCATACACCTGGCTAAAATGCCCCGGAATCGTCTTCACCGGCAGCAGCTGAATCGGCGCGCTAGAGTTCGTTTCGTAGGAAGCTAGCCCATTCGACTTGCCGTTTTTCTTCTGCTCTCCGGCTTCGGCTCCGCTCAGCCATCGCTTACCCTCACCCGAGGACTGAGCGGAGTCGAAGTCCGGCGTAAACATCAGCATCGGCGTCAAATCCACCGTGCCATAAGTGCCCGAACCCGCCAGCACCTCTTGCAGGAAAATATTGCTCGGCTCAGGTGGATTCGCCACAATTCGCTGGCTAGCCATGCCCAAAGCCACATCGGTGAGCATACAGAAAAAGCGCGATCGCACCCCCTGCACCACCAAAAATTTGCCCACTCGCATTTCTTCGACCAGCACATCTGGGTGCAGCCGAACTTCTAACCCCTTGCTCAAGGAACCCTGAATCACAGACCCTAACGGATGCGTATCGCGCATATTAATCCTGGTTTCACCACCGCCTAGCGGCCTTTGTTTGGATTAATACTAGCGGAAAGCTGATTTTTAGTACATGGGTTCTGCTTGTCCGTCTCTATAAAAGCCGCCGTGAGCGCCCCGCCTAGAACTGATAGCCGACGCCGCCCTGCACAGAAGTTGCTGTGCCGCCGCCTGATTCGCCACCAATCGCAAAAATGGCGTTGCCGACAATCACCAGATTGTGGTTAGTCATGGTGTAGTCTACGCCGGGCTGTAGCACAAAAGCGATGTCGTCACCCACGGGCGAGCCGTCGCCAGCCGGCAGAGAGATGCCCGCGCCTACGTAAACTTCGGTATTGAAGTTGAGCGGATAGTCGTAAGAGACAGTAGGCACAAAGGCGGAGCCATC
>JBBSNR010000444.1:0-2860 GCA_038260635.1 Phormidesmidales cyanobacterium | reverse complement strand
GCGTAAAAATAGAGGGTGATCTCAGTCAGCCAGCGTCGCTCAAAGTATCGGCGCGCTAGCAGAAGCAAGGGCTGCTAGCCACTCAAAAGAAGCGATGTCTTTTAGAGCGGATAACTTTACAATAGATACCTGCTATTTTGGGTAGCTTCGCGCTTTAAGACTTCATGGCGTTTTCTTCGATTACTCGTGCGATCGCACGCACAGCCTTGGGCAAAGAACTGGTCACCAAGCTAGAGCAGCAGCAGGTGTTGCAGCTCAGCGGCGTACCGAGATTGCCGAAGGGCTTGGTCGCTTCGGCTTTGGCTCAATCTCAGCAGCGGCCTTTATTGGCGATCGCCGCCACCCTGGAAGAAGCCGGGCGCTGGGCCGCTCAGCTAGAGGCGATGGGCTGGGCCACCGTGTCGTTTTACCCGACCTCAGAGTCCTCTCCATACGATGCCTTTAATCCCGAGTCGGAGCTGATTTGGGGACAGCTTCAGGTCTTATCTGACCTGATTAACGGCAAGGCTCAGGCTGACCATTTGCCGCCAGGATCTAAGCATCTGGGCGCGATGGCGATTGTCGCGACTGAGCGGGCGTTGCAGCCTCACCTGCCGCCTGTGGAGGTATTTCGCCCCTACTGCCTGGAAATCAATCTGGGCATGGATCTGAACCTGAAGGAGCTGAGCGTGAGTCTGGCTAAGCTGGGCTATGAAAAGGTCGCTACAGTTGAAACCGAGGGGCAGTGGAGCCAGCGCGGTGACATTGTGGACGTGTTTCCAGTGGCGGCAGAGCTGCCGGTCAGACTGGAGCTTTTTGGCGATGAGCTAGAGCGCCTGAGAGAATTTGACCCGGCAAATCAGCGATCGCTCGACCGGATCGACACCCTACTGCTCACTACCACCGACTACAGCCCGATCATTTCAGAAGCGCTCGAAAAGAAGGGACTATTGGCAGATCTGCTGCCTGCTGAAGAACAGGAAAGCTTTGACACCAGCGCTCAAGTAGAGGGCATTCGGCGATTTTTGGGCTTGGCCTTTGACCAGCCTGCTTCGCTGCTCGACTATCTGCCCGAAAATACGCTAATTGCCTTAGATGAACCTGAGCAGTGCCGCGCTCACGCCGATCGCTGGCTAGAAACCGTTGAAGATCGCTGGGCAGAAACGCTGGCTGCGCTTCAAGCCAGCGACGATATCGAGCTGCCCGCTGCGGGACTGCCCAAAATTCACCGGCCCTTTGCCGCCGCCCTCGAAGAAATCAGCCTGTTTCAGCGGCTCGAACTCTCAGAAATTGCCGAAGAAGGCGTTGGCCTCAATCTAGCGAGCCGACCGATCCCGACGATTCCTCATCAGTTCGGCAAACTAGCTGATTTGCTGCGGGCAGAGCGCGATCGCAAATTCTCCCCCTGGCTGATTTCCGCCCAGCCCTCCCGCTCAGTCGCCCTGCTGCAAGAGCACGACTGCCCCGCCCAGTTCATTCCCAATCCCAAAGACTATCCGGCGATTGATAAGCTCCAGAATCAGCGGATTCCGATAGCCGTGAAATATTCGGGCTTGGCCGAACTCGAAGGCTTCATTCTGCCGACCTTTCGCATTGTCGTGGTCACTGACCGCGAATTTTTTGGTCAGCACACCCTAGCCACGCCCAGCTACGTTCGCAAACGCCGCCGCGCCGCCTCTAAGCAGGTCGATCCCAATAAGCTGCGGCCCAAAGATTACGTCGTTCACCGCAATCACGGCATCGGGCAGTTCCTCCGGCTCGATAGCCTCACAGTCGATAGTGAAACCCGTGAATATTTGGTTATTCAATACGCTGACGGTCTACTGCGAGTAGCCGTAGACCAGATGGCGGCGCTTTCTCGCTATCGCACGGCGGTAGACCAGCGGCCCCAGCTGAATAAAATGACGGGCAAAACCTGGGAGAAAACTAAGGGCAAAGCTCGCAAAGCCATTCAAAAAGTGGCGGTTGATCTGCTCAAGCTCTATGCCAAACGAGCCCAGATGCAGGGTTTTACCTACCCAGAAGACATGCTCTGGCAGCAGGAGCTAGAAGATTCTTTTCCCTACAATCCGACGCCCGACCAGCTCAAGGCGACGCAAGACGTGAAGCGGGATATGGAGAGCGATCGCCCGATGGATCGTCTGGTCTGCGGCGACGTGGGCTTTGGCAAAACCGAAGTCGCCCTCAGGGCAATGTTCAAAGCGGTTATAGCCGGTAAGCAGGTTGCCCTGCTCGCGCCCACTACCATCTTGACTCAGCAGCACTATCACACGCTTAAAGAACGCTTTGCCCCCTACCCGATACAGATTGGACTGCTCAATCGCTTTCGCAGCGCCAGCGAGCGCAAAGACATTTTGCTGCGGCTGATCTCAGGCGAACTCGATGTCGTCGTAGGCACACACCAGCTGCTAGGCAAAACCGTTAAGTTCAAAGACTTAGGGCTGCTGGTGGTGGATGAAGAGCAGCGCTTTGGCGTCAACCAAAAAGAAAAAATAAAAGCGATGAAGGCTCAAGTAGACGTGCTTACTCTCAGCGCGACACCGATTCCTCGAACCCTGTATATGGCACTCTCCGGCGTCCGCGAGATGAGCCTGATCACAACGCCGCCGCCCTCTCGCCGCCCGATTAAAACTCATCTCTCGCCCTACGATCCCGAAAAGGTTCGCGCCGCAATTCGTCAGGAGCTAGACCGGGGCGGGCAGATTTTCTACGTGGTGCCTCGGGTAGACGGTATTGAAGAAGTGGCGGGGCGAATTCGGGAGGCGGTGCCGGGGATTAGATTGGCGATCGCTCACGGCCAAATGCCCGAAGGCGAACTCGAAGCCACCATGCTGACCTTCAGCAGCGGCAACGCCGACCTGATGGTCTGTACCACCATTAT
>JBBSNR010000443.1:0-2860 GCA_038260635.1 Phormidesmidales cyanobacterium | reverse complement strand
GCGATTTTTGGCTTCAATTTGGAGACGATTACGCTGCTGGCCCTGGCGCTGGTAATCGGCATCATTGTAGATGACGCCATTGTTGAAATTGAAAACATTACCCGACATCTTGACCTGGGATTGAGCCCGCGTCAGGCGGCGGTCGTGGCCACGCAGGAAATTGGGCTGACGGTATCGGTTTCAACGCTGACAATTGTGGCGGTATTTTTGCCGGTGGCCTTTATGGGCGGCACCGTGGGGCAGTTTTTTAAGCCTTTTGGCCTGACGGTTTCGGCAGCGGTGCTGACTTCGCTGCTGGTGGCGCGAACGCTAACGCCAGTACTGGCGGTTTACTGGCTGCGGCCAAAGCGCTCAGAGAAGCGGCCACAGACTGATGGGTTGCCCTCAGAGAGAATCACAGCGCCCTTACCAGCAGACCCGGACGCATCTGTTGCCAGCTTAGAACCCAGACTAGAACGCAGCTACAGTCGGCTGCTGTCCTGGGCGCTGCGCCATCGCGGTGCGGTAGTGGGAATTGCGATCGCCAGCCTCATTGCCGGTATTGCCATCATTCCCCTCATTCCCAAAGGCTTTATTCCCCAGCTAGATCGCGGCGAATTTTATCTCAACTACACCGTGCCGCTGCCCGCTGCTCCCTCCGGCGAGCTACAAAGACCGACCGCTGCCCCCTCAGTATCACCGACCGATCCGAGATCCCTGTTGCTAGAGCAAGCGCTCACGACAGCCAAACCGCTAGAAGACCTCGCCTTTCAGCTACCAGAGGTGGTCTCGGTTTTGACGACAGTGGGTGGCAAGGGTAGGCCCAACCAGGGCAGTCTCTACATTCAGCTACAGGGTCAGCGCGATCGCACGACAGCCGCCGTCCAAGCTCAGCTCCGGCAAGATTTGCTGAGTTCAACTAACCCTGAACTCAGCGGCGTAGTCACCAGCGTTGAGGATATTCAGTTTGTCGATACGGGTGGCGAAAAGCCCTTGCAGGTAGTGCTGCTAGGCGATGATCTAGCCGAACTCAACCGGGCGATCGCCGCCATCAAAGACAAAATTGAGCCGCTGCCGGGCTTTGCCGACGTGCGCATATCTGGAGAAGAGAACACAGCCGATCAGGTAGTCGAAATTGACCGGCAAAACGGGCAGCGAGCCGCTTCTATCAGCGCTAACTTAGCTCAGGGCGAGGCGTTAGGAAATGCTACCGACCGGGTGGTAAAAATCGCTCAGTCGGTGATTCCGCCGGGCGTTCGCATCGATTTGGGCAGTGACTCTGCGCGGGCGGGCGAGGTGCTAGGTAGCTTTGGTAGAGCGCTCACACTGGCCATTATCTGCATGTTGGCCGTTGTGCTGATTCCCTTTGGCCGGCTGCTAGAACCGGCTGTAGTGGCGCTTTCTTTGCCGCTGTCAATCGTCGGGGCAATGCTGGCGCTGCTGGTGACCCGCAGTGACTTTGGCATGGTGTCGCTGCTGGGGCTGCTGTTTTTGGTCGGTCTGCTAGATAAAAATGCGCTGCTGCTGATGGACTACGCCAATCAGCTGCGGCGGCGCGGCATGAATCGTACCGAGGCCATCGTCAAAACCGGTCTGGTGCGGCTGCGGCCCATTTTGATGACGACGGCTTCGACGGTGCTGGGAATGCTGCCGATCGCCTTTGGACTAGGCGCTGGGGCCGAGCTACGTCAGCCGCTGGCAGTAGCCATTATCGGCGGGCTGACCACTTCAACGCTGCTGAGCCTGCTGGTGGTACCGGTGCTCTACAGCCTGCTAGAAGACGGCTGGCAGCGGCTAACCGGGCGGCTAAATCAACGTCCGAGCAAACACCCGAGTCAGCAATGAGCCTGATTGCTTTTTTACTGCGTACTTCGTGGCGGGCGATCGCCCTAGCGCTAACGACTGGCCTGCTGAGCGGGGGCTGTAGCGCCGGATTGATTGCGCTGATCACTCAAACGATGGTTCGAGAGGCGTCGTCTAGCGCTGCCTACGCCTTTATCGGGCTGGGAGCTGTAGCTCTGGTGACCGCCGCGATCTCTCGAATCTTACTGGTGCGGTTTTCTCAAGAGGCCGTGTTTGGCCTACAGATGCGCCTGAGCCGTCAGATTTTGGCCACTGAGCTGAAACCCCTGGAGACGATTGGACTGCCTCGCCTGCTGGTGGTGCTGACTGACGATATTCAGGCGATCGCCACAGCTGCCGGTGTGGTGCCGGTGCTGGTGATCAATCTGGCCAGTGCAGCGGGATGTATGCTATACGTCGCCTGGCTGTCCTGGCAGGTTTTGCTGCTGGTTTTACTGCTGACACTGGTGGCCTCGGTGAGCTGCGGCTGGTTTTTAAGCCGGGGGCGCTACTGGCTGAGCGCCGCGCGGAACCGGCAAGACCGATTATTTCAGCACTTTCGTACGCTGATTGAAGGGATTAAGGAGCTGAAGCTGCATCACAGCGGGCAGCAGGACTTTTTGCAGGCAGATTTAGAGCCCACGGCACTACAGCTACAGCGGGCGAACGAGTGCGGGCTCAGCCTGTTTGCGGTGCTCGATAGCTGGGGCAAGTTTATCTACTTTTTTGCGGTGGGCCTGGTGCTGTTTGCGTTGCCTCGCTGGATTGGCCTCAGCCCCGAGACTCGTTTTGGCTACGTGCTCACGTTCACCTACGTGCTCGGGCCGATGGAAGGGTTGGTCAACAAACTCCCTTTCCTCAGCCGGGCCAGCATTGCCCTACATAAAATCGAGGCTTTAGGATTAAGCCTGGGCGATCCAGACAACGCCCCATCTGACGCACCCTCCACAGCAGCGCTTCCGCCCCCCGCCAACTGGCAGCGCCTTACGCTCAAAGGCGTCACCCATGCCTACCGGACTGATCAGGGCGATCGCGAATT
>JBBSNR010000442.1:0-2867 GCA_038260635.1 Phormidesmidales cyanobacterium | reverse complement strand
TTGTTTTATCATCGGCGGTGCCTTTGTCGCCCTCGGAGTGGTCGGCGGCGGCGAGCTTTTCGACGGCCTCGACGCCGATGCTGACTTTGATATCGACGCGGATGCCGATTTTGACGCGGATCTAGATGCTGACGCTGACTTGGATGCGGATGCGGACGGCGACACAGATCTTCAGGTCGATACTGACGTTGACCTGATGCGATCTGCTCGCAGGCGGCGGCGTTTGCCTGCCTGGCTGTCTATTTTTATTAGCTTTAAGTTTTGGACATTTGGCGGCTGCTTTTTTGGGCTGACGGGGCTGCTGCTGAGCGCTGTAGACCCGACGCCGTCTTCGACAACTGTGTTGATGATCGCACTGGCGATGGGCCTTGTTTGCGGTGTAGCTTTGGTGAGTGCTTTACGCAGTCTGAAAAGTCGCAAGGTTGACAGCCTGGTGCGAGACGAAGACTTTGCCGGGCTAGTGGGCAGGGTGGAGCTACCTTTTGATGCCAAAAGCAAAGGCAAAGTCATCTTGGAAGTGGGCGGGAGCACGCTGCATCTAGTCGCTCAGACCGATGAAGAAAGGGACTTTCGACCCGGAGAGCCGATCTTGGTGGTCGGTCGCAGTCAGAACCGGCTGTGGGTGGTCTCTGCAAAAAACCACCTGGAATCGACTGATAGTTTTAATAGCTCAAGCTGAGTAAACGTTACACCGTAAAAGCCTACTCCTCTATTTACCTAATCTACGGAACTAACTATCGTGAGTAAATCGACTTTTTTAGAAGCTGACCGGCCCGTTCTGCTGGCTCAAGTCAGCCAGCCTGGACAGCTGACCACTAAGCCGATGAATACTAGCGGCGTCCTGGGCGTCGGGGCAATCACGATTGGGCTGGTGGGAATAGTCGCCGCGATCGCCCTGCTCAAGTCCTCCCTCAAAATCTGCAAGCCCAACGAAATTTTGATTATTTCGGGGCGCAAGTATAAGCAGGCAGGCAGTAAGGAAGTCGGCTATCGGGTGATATTTGGCGGCAGAGCGTTCGTGCTGCCGATTATTGAGCGGGTGGAGCGAATGGATATGACCACCATGCCAATCCCGGTGGAGGTGAACAACTCCTACGCAAAAGGGGGGACGCCGCTGAATATTCAGGCGATCGCCAACGTCAAAGTCTCCAGCCAGCCCAACATTGCCGGTAACGCGATTGAGCGATTTTTGGGTCGCAACCAGTCCGAAATTCGCCGGGTGGTGCGCGAAACATTGGAAGGTAACCTGCGGGGTGTCGTCGCCAACCTCACCCCCCAGCAAGTTAATGAAGACCGGCTTAACTTTGCTGAGCGCATTGCCGACGATGTAGACCGTGACCTGAACAAGCTCGGGCTACACTTGGACACGCTCAAAGTGCAGAGCGTAACTGACGATGTCGGCTATCTCAGCTCCATTGGTCGCCGCCAGATTGCCAAGATTATCCGCGACGCCGAGATTGCTGAAGCCGTTGCCCTCGGTGAAGCTGAGCGCATAGAAGCCGACTGCCAAAAGCGAGCAGACATGTTCCAGTCGCAGGCGCTGACCATCATTCAGAGCAAGCAAAACGAGCTGCGTAAAATTAAGGCAGAGCTAGATCAGCGCTCCAAATCTGAAGAAGAGCGCACCGCCGCCGCTGCCAAAGAAGCACGGGCCAGGGCTGAGCAGCAATTGCAAACGGTACGAGCCAAGCTAGAACGGCTGCGCCTGCAAGCCGACCAGGTTTTACCGGCTGAAGCACATAAAGATGCTCAGTTTTTGCAGGCCAAAGGAGACGCCGCTGAGTTTGCTGAAAATGCCAAGGCTGCGGCTCTGGTGAATGAAATGCTCGCTCAGGTGTGGCAAGAAACCGGGGCCGACACCACTCAGATTTTCCTACTTCAGCAAATTGACACCATCCTCAAAGAAGCGGCGACCGTTCCCCACCGCTTAAAGCTGGAAAATATCAATGTGATTGATAACGGTGACGGTAAAGCGATCGCTAGCTTGGCCAACGTCTATCCCGAGGTAATCAAGCAGTTTCTGGCTCAGGTAGAGCAGACCCTGGGCATTGATGTCATCGGCACGCTTAATCATCGCAAGCCAACTGCGACTAAGCCATAGCCCGCGCCAATTAACTGCCTACAGAAAAATCCCTTCACAAATCCCTATCAGGAGAATTAACGATGGCTGGCTTCATCCTTTTAATCATGGCTTTGGCTTCGGGCTCGGGCTTTTTGATGATTAAGAATCTCTACTACATTTGTCAGCCGAACGAGGTTTTGATCTTTGCCGGGGGGAGTCAGCGGTCGGGCGATCGCAAAGTCGGCTATCGCCTGGTCAAAGGCGGCAGTAGCATTCGCACCCCGCTGCTAGAAAAGGTGATGCGCATGAACCTCACCAACATGATCATTGAGCTGAAGGTTTCCAACGCCTACTCCAAAGGCGGCATTCCGCTACAGGTAGACGGGGTGGCCAACATCAAAATCGCTGGCGAAGAGCCGACGATTCACAACGCCATCGAAAGGCTGTTGGGCAAACCGCGCAAAGAGATTGAGAAGATTGCTAAGGAAACGCTAGAAGGCAATCTGCGAGGTGTATTAGCCAGCCTCACGCCCGAGCAGGTGAACGAAGACAAGATTGCCTTTGCCAAAAGCCTGCTCGACGAAGCCGAAGAAGATCTTGAAAAGCTGGGCCTGGTGCTCGATACGCTGCAAATTCAGAACATTTCCGACGATGTCCGCTACCTCGACTCGATTGGCCGCAAGCAGCAGGCCGACCTTCAGCGCGACGCCCGCATTGCCGAAGCCGAAGCCAAAGCCGAGTCAGCCGTGCAAACTGCCGAAAATAAAAAGATCACCGCCGTTCGCCGCCTAGAGCGCGATATCGG
>JBBSNR010000441.1:0-2907 GCA_038260635.1 Phormidesmidales cyanobacterium | reverse complement strand
GCGGATTCGTAAGCAGGCACGCAATAGTAAAGAGGCCCAGGCTGAGTTAGAAGTGCTAGAGAAGCTTCAGCCCGTACTGGATGAAGGCAGGGCCGCTCGCCAGGTGGCTTTAGAGGAAGAGGAAGAGCTGCTGATCAAGCCACTCGGGCTGCTCACTCGCAAACCGGTGATCTACGCGGCTAATGTCTCAGAAGATGACCTAGCTGATGGCAACCAGTGGGTAGAAGCCGTCCGTCAGCACGCTGAGAGCGAGGCTGCGCAGGTGGTGGTGGTTTCAGCCCAGGTAGAGGCGGAGCTGTTAGAAATTCCAGAAATGGAGCGAGCCGATTTTTTAGAGGCACTGGGCGTCAGCGAAGGCGGCTTGCAGGCCCTAATTCGGGCAACTTACGATCTGCTAGGGCTGCGGACTTATTTTACGACTGGCCCTGAAGAAACCCGCGCCTGGACGATCAAAGCGGGAATGCTTGCACCTCAGGCGGCTGGCGTCATTCATACCGATTTTGAGCGGGGGTTTATTCGCGCTGAGACGGTGGGCTACACAGACCTGGTGGAATCTGGCTCGATGGCGGCGGCTAAGGAGAAAGGTCTGGTGCGCAGCGAAGGCAAGGAGTACAGCGTTAAAGAAGGCGATGTGATGCTTTTCCGATTTAATGTGTAGCTTTTGCGGTGGGTGTTCTGTGATGCCGCGCGGTTGCGTATTCGTACGGAAACTTGGGTTATGGGCTAGGCAGGACGAACAGATCCGATTAGAATCTGTCCAGTCAGCACCGCCGTCTCTTTGAGTTTTCCTGTGATTAAGTGGTTGATCAAAATTCCCAGCTGGGCGGCTCTTTCCCTGATGATGAATGGGCTGCTGTTTGGCAGTTTGCTGGCGGTTTGGCAAGAGCAAACCGCTTCCTCTGAGCTGTTGACCAGTGAGCCGCTGGTGAATGCTTCGGTCACCGATGCGGCTATTACCGATATGGTGATGGAGTTGCCTCGCCCTGCTGGGGGGCGCAAGCTCAGCTATCAGCAGTGGGTAGATGTCTTAGCCCAAGAAGCTCAATCTATTCTTGTTAAGCATCCTGAGCATCTGACGGTGCTGCTGGGTGATTCTTTAAGCCTGTGGTTTCCAGGTGAGCTGATGCCGGGCCGTCGGGTCTGGATCAATCAGAGTATTTCGGGTGAGAAAACTCAGGGGCTGCTAGACCGTCTAGATTTGCTGAAGGACAATGATGTTGAGTCCGTTTTCTTGATGATTGGCATCAACGATTTGATTTGGGGCAAGACGGATGAGGAGATTGTGGCCAACTACCAGGAAATTGTGCTGCGACTGAAAGAAGACCACCCTAAAGCGCAGATTGTGGTGCAGTCAATTTTGCCCCACGGCGGCGAAAATTCTACCTGGGAAAGCCGGGATAAGCTGCTGGCGCTGCAAGGCGATCGCATTGTCTCCCTCAACAACACACTAAAGACCATCGCCGCCGAAAACAACGCTTATTATCTGGACCTCTACCCGATTTTTGTCACCGGCGATGGCGACTTGAGAGACGACCTCACCACCGACGGGCTGCACCTCAACCGTCAGGGCTATCTGGTCTGGCGCAGTGCGATCGCACTCTACGCTGAGTTAGAACTTCAGTAACCGGGCCGACTGACCGCCGACCATCTGAAGTAGACTAGCTGTGTAGCAGTGTCATCGCTAGATCTATGGATACCAAAGCCTTTAAGCGCGCCCTCAATCACTCCGAGAACTATTATCGCAACCGGGGTTTTGGCCAAAAAGAAGACGTGGCTGGAGAGATGCGATCGCAATACGAAAGCAGCCTCATCCAAACCATTAGAGCCAACCACAACCAGCTGGTGCAGGGCGATGTCACCATTCACCTGGCCGAGTCGTTTGGCTTTTGCTGGGGCGTAGAGCGAGCAGTCGCTATGGCCTACGAAGCGCGGCAGCACTTTCCCAACCAGCGCATCTGGATCACCAACGAAATTATCCACAACCCCGAAGTCAATCAGCAGCTCAAAGCCATGTCGGTGCAGTTCATTGAGCTGATCGACGGCGTCAAAGACTTCTCTGGCGTGGCAGCGGGCGACGTGGTGATTTTGCCTGCCTTCGGCGCTAGCGTGCAGGAAATGAAGTATCTGCACGATCTCAATTGCACCATCGTAGACACCACCTGCCCGTGGGTATCCAAAGTATGGAACACCGTAGAAAAACATAAGAAAAAAGAATTTACCTCAATTATTCACGGCAAGTACCAGCATGAAGAAACTGTAGCCACCAGCTCTTTTGCCGGGACGTACCTGGTCGTGCTTAGCCTGGCAGAAGCTGAGTACGTCGCTAACTACATTTTGAGCGGTGGCAGCCACGACGAATTCCTCACCAAATTTGCCAACGCCCATTCCGCCGGGTTTGACCCCGATACCGACCTGGACGCGATCGGCATCGCCAACCAAACCACCATGCTCAAGGGCGAGACCGAGCAGATCGGCAAACTCTTTGAGCGCACCATGCTGAAAAAGCACGGCCCGCTCGAACTCAATAATCACTTCCACAGCTTCAACACCATCTGCGATGCCACCCAGGAGCGGCAAGACGCCATGTTTAGCCTGGTTGATGCCGATATCGATTTGATGGTCGTGATTGGCGGCTTCAACTCATCCAATACCACTCACCTTCAGGAAATTGCCGTAGAGCGCGATATCCCTTCATTCCATATCGATAGCGCCGTCCGCGTCGGGCCGGACAACCGCATTGAGCACAAGCCACTCCACAGCGCCGAGCTCACGGTCGATACAGACTGGCTGCCCACCGGCAAAATCTCGGTAGGCATTACTTCGGGAGCCTCTACGCCAGACAAAGCCGTCCAAGAAGTGATCGAGAAAATCTTTGCGATCAAAGCCCGCATTCCAGCAGCAGCGGGC
>JBBSNR010000440.1:0-2910 GCA_038260635.1 Phormidesmidales cyanobacterium | reverse complement strand
TGCGATCGCCCACAGTCCGCGGTCGCTGGGGCGAAATTCAGCTGAAGCGCGTCGTTGAGATTGCGGGAATGTCGGAGCACTGTGACTTTACCCAACAGGCAACTGTCTCCGAGAGCAGTTTACGACCGGATATGCTGGTGCAACTGCCCGGTCAGCGGCAAATTATTGTCGATGCTAAAGCGCCTTTAGTTTCTTACCTGGCGTCGTTAGAGGCAACCAATGAATCGGATCGGTTAAACAAGCTGCGTGAACATGCCAAGCAGGTGCGCCGTCATCTCTCTCAGCTCAGTCAAAAAGCCTATTGGGAGCAGTTTCAGCCAACGCCGGAGTTTGTTGTGCTGTTTTTGCCAGGAGAGATATTTTTTAGCGCAGCGCTAGAACAAGATCCGGGCCTGATTGAAGCGGGCATAGAACAGCGGGTGATTTTGGCGACGCCAACGACGCTGATTGCTTTATTAAAGGCGGTCTCTTATGGCTGGCAGCAGGAAAAAGTGACTGAAAATGCGCAGGCGATCAGCGCCCTGGGTAAGGAACTCTATGATCGGGTGCGGACTTTTGCCAAGCACATGCAAAAGATGCGTAAAGGGCTAGATTCAACGGTGGATAGTTTTAATCGGGCGGTGGGGTCTATGGAGGGGCGAGTGTTGGTGAGTGCGCGAAAACTACAAGAGCTAGGTGCAGGTGGAGGCGATGCGATTGAGAGCGTGGAGGGGGTGGAGAAGTCGCCCCGGCATTTGCAGGCAGCGCCGTCGGAAGATATAGAATAAGCCTCCGATGGCACGCTGTGGATGGCATAGTGTCATCAGGCGATCAGTCATCGGGTGAGCGGTGACTGATCGCCCACCCATATCTTCCCTGAGCGATCTGAGTGCATGCTAGACCTGAGCGTATTGCCCGGTGAGCTTGCTCAGCTGCTGGACTAACAGACTCAAGAACAAACCCACGTCGGTGACTACGCCCGTCGATTCGACTGAACCGCGATCGCTCAACTTAGTCACCACCGCCGGGTTGATATCGACGCACACCATCTTCACCCCGGCAGGCGTCATATTGCCCACCCCAATCGAGTGCAGCATAGTCGAGAGCATCAAAATCAAATCCGCACCCTCGATTAAACGGGCGTAGTCGGTCTGTGCTTCGAGCAGGTTCATTTTGGTGTCGGGCAGCGGGCCGTCATCGCGAATGGAGCCCGCCAGGGAAAAGGGCACGTTGTTTTTGACGCATTCATACATGACGCCGCTGGTGAGTACGCCCTGTTCGACGGCGGCGGCGATGCTGCCATGGCGACGAATGGTGTTGATGGCTTTGAGATGATGGCGATGGCCGCCGTGAACCGAGACGCCGCGCTTCATATCCATGCCTAGCGAGGTGCCCATCATCGACTGCTCAATATCGTGAACGGCGATCGCATTCCCCCCGAGTAGCACATGTACATAGCCCTCCTGGATCAGCTTTTTCAGATGCTCGCTGCCGCCAGTGTGGATCACGACCGGCCCAGCGGTGACCACGACCTTGCCGCCGCGATCTCGAATTCGCCGCAGATCCCAGGCAATTTGCTCGACAACCAGCTCCACCCGGCGCTCGCTCGAAACCCCCGCGCCCATGAAGCTAAAGTCATCTGTTTTTTGCTTGAGTGAAGGCGCAGTGCGCAGCGTGTGAATGCCCTTACTACCGACAACAACTTCTTCACCCACCTGCAAATCTCGCAGCAGCTTGCACCGGGCAACCGGCCCTTGGGCATCGCGGGTAATGGCGATCGCCCCGTCCATCCGTTGGCCTTCCACCTTAAACCAGTGATCCCCAATCAGCACTTCAGTGGGGTAAATCGTCGTCACGTAAAAGTCATCGGGCGCGACCCCGGCCTGCACCACCGCTTCTAAAGCAGCAGGCGTCGCCTCTTGCGGAATGCTCACCGCCCCTAGGTCAATCAGCTGCCCCATAATGTCATCCATCACCATCTGACCCGGTGCGGATACTTTTACTTCGGCAGTGGACTGATCCTGTCGGTGCTCGCCCAGGTTAAAGTTCAGCACCTGGAAGCTGCCGCCCCCGCTGACAATGGTATCGAGCGCCCGGTTGACCAGCCCCGAATCCAACAGATGGCCCTCCAGATGAATCACCCGGCTCTGAACGGTCGAGGCCTGTGGGGAAGCCTGGCGAGGCTCTGTTACCCGCAGCGTCAGGCACTTGGCCGCGCCGCCTGCTTTGAGAAATTCAGTCAGTGGCGTTTCTTCGACAGTGAAGCCGCGATCGCCCAGCGTTTGCTTCAGCGCATCACTGGCCTGATTCATCACCACCACGCGATCTACATTCACCGCGTTGCAAGCAAAATTAATTGCATCGACTTCCTGAATAGCAATTCGCTTCTCGGCGGGCACCCGCATTTCGATCAGCCGGTTGGAATAGGCGTCAAAGGCAGGCGGATAATAGAGCAAGTAGCCGTCTGTCAACGGGCAAAAGCAGGTATCTAAGTGGTAAAACCGCTGGTCTACTAGCCGCAAAGACAGCACTTCCATATCCAGCCACTTGGCCAAATACGGATGAGAATCCAGCTCAGATCGAAATCCGTAGCCCGCCCACAGCCATCTGCCCGCCCGGTCTAGCAGCGCATCTCCGGCTCCTTCAAAGGGCAGGCTCTTGGGCAGCTTGTGCACCGTAAACCCGTTTTCTTCAAACCACTGCTCAAAGTAGGGCTCTTCGCCCTGTCGCTCAGGATGCAAAAATCGGCTGAGGACAACGCGATCGCCCAGCACCAGTCCCGCATTGGCCGCAAATACCATATCTGGCCAGCCCTGCTGCGGCTTCACCAAATCTACCGTGGCATGGCTTGTGAGCACCTGATAGAGCTGATTCCACTGAGCCTCGGCCCGCTCCCGCGATGAGCGGTGAATGTTGCCCTCCATCCACGGA
>JBBSNR010000439.1:0-2922 GCA_038260635.1 Phormidesmidales cyanobacterium | reverse complement strand
TGTCAGCGTGATGGATGACCGCTGCTTGAACGGCCTGCGCGAAACCTATACGGCGCTAGGCGTACCGGGCAACTCAGTCGCCGCTGGCGTGAGCAAGATGAAAGAAGCCGCTTTAGCGATCGCCAACGACCGCAACGGCATCACTCAGGGCGACTGTAGCTCTTTAATGTCTGAACTGAGCGGTTACTTTGACCGCGCAGCCGCAGCTGTTAGCTAGTCATTCGCGGGCCAAGCCGCGCCCCGTTCATCTTCGTTCTTTTTACATCCTTTAGAGAGATTACCTCATGAAAACTCCCATGACAGAAGCGGTTGCCGCCGCTGATTCGCAAGGCCGTTTCCTCAGTAGCTCAGAGCTTCAGGTCGCCTTTGGTCGTTTCCGCCAGGCCCAAGCTGGGCTCTCCGCTGCGCAAAGCCTGAGCCAAAATGCCGATAGCCTGGTCGATGGTGCTGCCCAAGCCGTCTACAAAAAGTTTCCCTACACCACCCAAATGGAAGGCAACAACTACGCTTCCAATTCTGCCGGTAAGGCCAAGTGTTCTAGAGACATTGGCTACTATCTACGAATGGTCACCTACTGCCTGATTGCGGGCGGCACTGGCCCCATGGACGAGTATCTGCTCTCTGGCATTGGCGCAATCAACAGCACCTTTGAACTGTCGCCTAGCTGGTACGTAGAAGCGCTCAAGCACATCCGCTCTAACCACGGCCTTAACGGTGATGCCGCGACTGAAGCGAACTCCTACATTGATTATGCTATCAATGCTCTGAGCTAAGTCGGTAGCAACTGTCTGCGAGAGCCCTCATCCCCTCAAAGCCTTCTCTCAGAATTGGGAGAGGGCTAGGAAGAGGGCAATCAGGAAAAAAAATTAAAAATTAAACAGTTTTAGCGCCAGCTCTGAGGATTTCCATGATGACGAGTGAAACTTCTGCAAGACTTTTAGGGTTTGAGCCCGCCCAATCACAGCCTGTCGAACTGCGGACTCGTGCGTCTGAAGACGATGTGCAGTCGATTATTTGGGCAGCGTACCGCCAGGTATTTGGCAACGACCATGTGATGACTTCTGAGCGGCTGACCAGCGCCGAATCTCTGCTGCGACAGGGTGCCATTCGGGTGGTTGACTTTGTGCGGGCGCTGGCGATGTCGGATCTGTATAAACAAAAGTTTTTTTACAAAAGCCCCCAGGTGCGCTTTATTGAGCTGAATTTCAAGCATCTGCTGGGCCGAGCGCCCTACGATGAAAGCGAGATTTCTGAGCATGTCGATCTCTACATTCAGCAGGGCTATGACGCTGAAATTAGCAGCTATATCGATTCGCTAGAGTATCAAGAAAACTTTGGCGATCACATCGTTCCCTACTATCGCGGCTTTGCCACCCAAAGAAATCAGAAGACCGTTGGCTTCGCTCGCATGTTTCAGCTCTACAGAGGCCGGGCGAGCAGCGATCGCGCCAACCGCAAGCAAGCAACGCTCACCGCAGAACTTGCGAGCAACTCAGCTAGCCCGGTCAGAACCTCGAATCTCGGCAAAGAGCTGCAAGGGGTTACTGGCGGCGATCGCGAACAGCTATATCGGGTGCGTGTCTCTCAAGCGGCAAGCGGACGCACCCCGCAGGTACGGCTAGGCGTCCAAGAATACACCGTGCCCTACGACCAGCTTTCACCCACCTTACAGCGGCTGAATAAGCGCGGTAGCCGGATTGTCAGCATTACGTCGGCCTAACTCACTGACAACTGCCCCTTTAAAGCAAGTAAGACATTTCATCTCGTCTAAGGAGATCTATTCTGTGGCTATTACAACAGCGTCCGCTCGGTTGGGCACTACCCCCTTTACTGAGCAAAGTCCCGTAGAACTGCGTCCCAATTTCTCTACCGGCGACGTTCAAGCTGCGATTAATGCCGTTTATCGGCAGGTGCTGGGCAATGACTATCTGATGCAGTCACAGCGGCTCACGGCGCTGGAGTCTCTGGTGACCAGCGGCGCTTTGACTATTCGAGACTTTGTGCGCGCGGTAGCTAAGTCGGATCTGTACAAAGAGAAGTTTTTGTACCCCAACTTTCAAACGCGGGTGATTGAGCTGAACTTTAAGCATCTGCTAGGCCGTGCGCCCTATGACGAATCTGAAGTGATTGAGCACCTCGACCGCTATCAGAACGAGGGATTCGATGCCGACATCGACTCGTACATTGACACCCCAGAGTATGAGAGCAGCTTCGGCGACGGGATTGTGCCTTATTGCCGGGGATTTAACACGCAAACTGGGCAAAAAATTGCGGGCTTTACGCGGATGTTCAGTCTGTATCGCGGGTATGCAAATAGCGATCGCTCTCAAATTGCAGGCAACGACTCTCGCCTCGCCGCAGAGCTAGCTCAAGGCAGCGTCTCAGCGGTAGTGCCGCCCTCTGGCACAGACAGCAACGGCTGGGCCTTCCGCGACGCCAAACAAGGCAATGTTCCCAATCGCGCCTTTGCCAGACCCACCGCTACTACAGAGCGCGGTCAGCTCTATCGCATTGAAGTGTCAGGCCAGCGGTTCCCTGGCTACCCGAGCATTCGTCGCAGCAGTCGGGCGCTCGTGGTGCCCTACGAAGAACTCTCGCAGACCCTACAGCGCATCAATAAATCAGGCGGTCGGATAGCCAATATCACCCCTGCTTGAGCCGCTCCATCTAGAGTCAACCATTCATCCCAAGGTAGCTATGTTAGGACAATACGCAGCCAGCAAGGCCGCTAACACTGACAGCCGAGTTTTTGTATATGAGGTTGCTGGCCTGAGCCAGAATGAGTTAACCGCCCTCTCTCAGTCGCCTATCCGCAGCAGTCACAGCCATTCTATGCAGGTTCCCTTCCATCGGATGAATGAGGAAATGCGAAGAATTACGCTGCTAGGCGGCGAAATCGTTAGCATTCGCCCTCTGAGTGCG
>JBBSNR010000438.1:0-2931 GCA_038260635.1 Phormidesmidales cyanobacterium | reverse complement strand
GACTCATACCGGTATCTCCACTGTTTTTACACCCGCCAAATCAAAAGCTGAATGCACTACTCGCAGGGCCTGTACCCCCTGCTCCTGCGCTACCACGCAGCTGATCTTAATTTCCGAAGTGGCGATCATCTGAATATTGATGCCTGCTTTGGCCAGAGACTGAAACATGGCTGCGGCAATGCCGGGGCGGTGCACCATGCCGACACCCACAACGCTGACTTTGGCGATCGCCTCATTCACAGACACCTCACCGTAGCCCAGCTCTGCCGCCGTCGCTTGCAGCACGCCGCGTGCGAGTTCAGCGTGGTCTTGCCCGACTGTGCAGGCTATATCGCGCGTCATCTGACCCTGGTGAGGGCGGCTGCGCTGCGACTGGATGATCATATCTACACTAATGCCCCGATCTGCCAAAATCTCGAAAATGTGGGCGGCTAGGCCAGGCTTATCAGGCACGTAGCGGATAGCGAGCTGCGCCTGCTTCAGATCTAGCGCGGCTCCTCGCACTGAAGGTAGATCAGCTGATCGCGTTCGGCGCTGATCGAGCCGGGCCGGAGAGCTGGTGACTTCAAAATGATGGCAAAGGGTGGCGATGGCGCGATCGCAGTCTTCGCCGACCACTGTGCAGCTCACCTTGACTTCCGAAGTCGAAATCATCTGTATATTCACCCCCGCCGCCGCCAGGGCCGAAAACATACCGGCTGCTACGCCAGGTCTGCCAATCATCCCGGCTCCAGCAATGCTGATTTTGGCGACATTGCTTGCAGTTTGCACCTCCGCTTCGTGGGTAGCGGCAGGATGGCTGCGCAGCGCTGGGGCAATATGCTCAGCAACGCTCTCTGCCTGCTTGAGCGTGCTAGAGCGCACCGTAAACGCAATATCGTTAGAATTGCCCTCGTGAATCGACTGGATAATCAGATCTACATTTAGCGCTTGGGCAGCGAGTTCGCCAAAGATCTGCGCAGCGACGCCGGGCCGGTCAGGAACCCGCAGCAGCGCTACTTTAGCCTGGTCGGTATCGAACTCTACCGCGTCTACCGGGTTGGCAATCTCTAGCCCGGCTAAGGCTCTGGGCTGAGGCGCAGGCGCAGTCACCCGAGTCCCTGGCTGATCTGTCCAGCTGGAGCGCACGACCAGAGTAATTCCATAGTTGCGAGCGATTTCTACCGCTCTGGGATGCAGCACGCTAGCGCCCAAACTGGCCAGCTCCAGCATTTCATCGCAGGTAATCTCTGCCATCAGCTGCGCATCGGGCACCAATCTGGGATCTGAAGTCAAAATGCCTGGCACATCGGTATAGATTTCGCAGCACTCTGCCTGCATAGCCGCCGCTAGCGCCACTGCTGAAGTATCAGAGCCGCCTCGCCCCAGCGTCGTAATCTCGACATCATCGCTACTGCTATCGCGGCGGCTAGTCCCCTGAAAGCCCGCCACTACAATGACTTTGCCTTCTTCCAAATGGCGCTCAAGACGCTTGGTCTTAATTTCTAAAATGCGAGCGCGGGTATGTTTGGCTTCTGTGACAATGCCGACCTGCGCTCCAGTGAGTGAGACCGCCGCCTGACCGCGTTCGTGCAGGGCCATGCTCAGCAGTGCAATCGTCACCTGCTCGCCGGTAGAGAGCAGCATATCCATCTCCCGCCGACTGGGATCGCTGGAGATTTCATGCGCTAGCTGCACCAGACTATCGGTGCTTTTGCCCATTGCCGAAACGACCACAATCACCGCGTGACCAGCCTGGACGGTGGCCTGGATGCGCTCAGCTACGGCTTGAATGCGGGCGACGCTGCCGACAGAGGTGCCGCCATACTTTTGAACGATTAACCCCATGCCTTGCTCTCTTTTACTGGTCTTGCTCTGGCGATCGCGCGTGCCAGTTTTATCACTCTACAATTCCTCAGCCAAAATTCCTCAGCCTTAAAGTAAAGCCTACGGGCTGACAATTTTCTATAAAGCAGTGGCGGGCACTGGCCAAAACAGCTCGCTAGAGTTATAAACTTTAGTTAAGTTATATCTTAATCGGTCGCTAACTATGACAGCAGTTCTTCAGAACCCGCCCGTCTCAGACTCAGCTACTGCTGACAAACAAAGCAATCAGCAGACACCTCACCACGTTGTGATTGTGGGCGGCGGTTTTGGCGGACTGTACGCTGCAAAGGCGCTGGGCAAAGCTCCCGCTAGAGTTACGCTGATCGACAAGCGTAACTTTCATTTATTCCAGCCCTTACTGTATCAGGTCGCCACGGGCGGCCTCTCGGCTGGAGATATTTCTTCACCGCTGCGGGCCATTCTCAGCAAGCAAAAAAACGTGCAGGTGCTGATGGGCGAGGTGACCGGCATTGAAGCCGAGGCCCAAACGGTGCGCCTGAAAAACGGCGAAACCGTCGGCTACGATAGCCTGATTGTCGCGACCGGGTCTAGCCATCACTACTTTGGTAAAGATGAGTGGTCGGCGATCGCGCCAGGTATGAAGACCATTGAAGACGCGCTAGAAGTTCGCCGCCGTATTTTCCTGGCGTTTGAGGCGGCTGAGAATGAGAGTAACCCGGCACGTCGGGAAGCGCTGCTGACCTTTTTTATTGTCGGCGCTGGCCCGACTGGGGTAGAACTAGCGGGCGCACTCGCTGAACTGGCCTACGAAACGCTCAGAGAAGACTTTCGCAGCATTAACCCAGGCGAAACTAAGGTAGTGCTACTGGAGGGTATGGACCGGGTACTGCCGCCCTACCCGAGTGACCTCTCGGCAGCGGCTCAGAAGTCACTGGAAAAGCTCGGCGTAGAAGTGCGCACCAAGACGCTGGTGACCAATATTGAAGGGGACATCGTCACGCTGAAGAGCGGCGACCATGAAGAAAAAGTCCAAGCCTTTACCGTACTGTGGGCGGCGGGCATTAAGGCATCGCCGATGGGCAAAGCGATCGCTCAGCAAACCGG
>JBBSNR010000437.1:0-2936 GCA_038260635.1 Phormidesmidales cyanobacterium | reverse complement strand
TCTGGGTATATCTGTGGGGATTCGGCGGCGGCCTGTTGGCCTGGCGGTTTTCTGATCTGCGCGCCGTCGCTCTCTCTACAGCTGCCGGGTTAGTCGGGCTAGCGGCCATTACCTGGCTCCTGTTTACGCAGGCAGTTTGGGTGCCCTGGATATTGCCGATGACGGCCTTCAGCCTGACAGTGGCCGGACTCATGGGCTACAAAGAATTTCGCAAAGCTTTTTATGATGCGGTCACTCAGCTGCCCAACCGAGCCCGCTTAACCCAGGTACTGCAAAAGCTAGAAAAGCGACAGCCCGATCAGGCTGTCGCCGTGATTTTGATAGGCATTGACCGGTTCAGAGCATTCAACGAGACCTTTGGTCTACAGGTTGGCGATCACCTGCTGCAAATAACAGCTAAACGACTCCAGCAAAGCTCACCGCCTACAGCAGTCATTGCCCGTGTTGCGGGCGACGAATTTGTAGTGCTGCTGGGTATCGGTTACGCAGAGTTTGCCATTGCCCTGGCCAAAGTACTCAGTCAGCAGGTATCTGAACCCATTGAGGTACGCAATCAGCGACTGTTTCCGACTGTGAGCACCGGGATTGCCTTTAGCGCTGTTGACCCGCGCACCGACTACATGAGCGCCGAAGATCTGCTGCGAGATGCACAGACCGCCATGTCTCGTGCCAAAGCTAAAGGTCGGGGCCGATGTGAGATTTTTGCTGCTGATATGCGCACTCAGCTATCCCACCGGCTGTGGCTAGAAGCCGACCTGCGTGAAGCGTTAGATCGCCAGGAGTTTTTGCTGTACTATCAGCCGATTATCTGCCTTAAGACAATGAGGCTGGCAGGCTTTGAAGCTTTGATTCGCTGGCAGCACCCAGATAAGGGCATGGTGCAGCCTGGCGCATTTATCCCCGTCGCTGAAGATACCGGCCTGATTATCCCTATCGGCCAATGGGTGCTAGAGGTGGCCTGCCGGCAGGCGCAGAGATGGCATCAGCAGTTTCCTGGGAAAGCCCCTTTTATTAGCGTTAATCTCTCAGGACGGCAGTTTGCCCAGCCGGGGCTGGTGGCGCAAATTGACCATATTTTGGGAGAAACCGGTTTAGCGCCTGGCAGCTTGAGACTGGAGCTAACTGAAAGCGTGGTGATGGACGATGTCGAAGCGTCGATTGAGGTTCTCTTGCAGCTCAAGGCGCTGCGGCTACGCCTGGGAATTGACGACTTTGGCACAGGCTATTCGTCCTTGAGCTATCTCCATCGTTTCCCTATTGATACGCTGAAGATTGATCGCTCGTTTGTCACGGAGATGACTGCGCCTGGCGGCACCGCTGAGCTGGTAAAAACCATCATTGCTCTGGGCCACAACCTGGGCATGGATGTAGTGGCTGAAGGCATTGAGAGTGCTGATCAAGTTAAGCAATTGCAGGGTTTACAGTGTGAATATGGGCAGGGCTACCTCTTCGATAAGCCGCTGTCGCCACCAGCCGCTGAGTCTCTGTTAGCCAGTTAGTTTGAGCCCACCTGAATGGGGGCGGGGGGGCTTTGTAAAAAAGGCAATAGGTCTACTGATTCGAGCAGCTGATTCCATTCAGCGGTGATCGCCGGATTATCTGGCTCACGCTGGCGCAGCTCGTCGAGTATCAGGGCTGCATCGTGCCACAGATTTGCCTGCTGGTAGAGCAGCCTGGCCTTTCTTAAGGGGGGAGCGATCGCCAGCTGATCGCGCACAGTAGCAGCGACTTGCTGCTGTGCGAACCAGGCAGACTGCTCCACCCGGCGGATGCGACCCTCTACCACGACATCATTGGCCCGGTCGTCTGCATCAGGAATAACAGAAAAGTACCACTGATAGTCTTCGTTTAGGGTGAGGGGTGGCAGGTTGGCTCCAGCTGTCTCCATACTGACCAAGCCACCTTCCTGACCCAGCTGATATGTGGTTTCGTAAATCAGCTCGTCATGACTATCTCGCAAAACAAACTCAACACGGTTGGCCGAGACCATTTCCGGTACGTAGAACAGCAGAGTCGGGTAAGTTGCTGTAGTGACGCTCAAATTATTAGCGGTGACCAGCGCAGCGAGGGATGCATTGGCACTGGCGAAAACTTGCCCGCTTCGGGTACCCCCGCCCACCCGTCGCCCAGGTACGCCCTGTTGCAAATCGCCGTTGCCCTGCTCTTTAGCACTGATCTCTGGAGTGCTGATTTCGTGAGAGCTGGTCTCTTGAGCGTCGATTCGAGGCTCAGCTGTAGATGCCCAGCCAGCGGATGGAGTAGCCGCTAGACCGAGCAAACTACTCAAACTGAGGCAAGTAGCCGCACAAGTCAATCTTTTCATAGCCATGCCTTTAGTTAACTATCATTGTGTAACGAATGCCGAGACATTTTTACAGTTGCAGATCCCTTACTTTGAGATCTTTTCATATTCTAAGAACAGTCTTCTTGGCAACAGAACAGAGAAGATACCGAGGATAGAAGGATAGGCGGTAGAGATTTTGTCAAAATACGCAAGACTTCACGCAGACCATTTTAGGTGATTCTCCGATCTAGTCTTTGCAAGAGCAGCAAAGATACAGCAAATACACATCATTTTCACTCTGTTGCTGACTGCTCTAATAGCCACATATCCAGTAGCCTCATTGCAGCTTTGAAGTAACCATAAAAATGTAATGTGCTTCGAGCTTGGGCCTGGGTGTTCGATATTTTTATCGGTAAATACTGACAGCGAATGTATTATTTATAACTTCAAATATACAGAGCAACACTGTTTGCTCACCTTTGAAATCAGCTTATTATCCTGAGGCATCTGGACCGCTACCGAGCGCGTTTGTCAGGTTATATTTCCCCATTAGCTTAGGATTGTACTGATGAAGTTTAGTATTGCCAAATCATTAGCGGTTTCACTGGCTGTCGGAGCGGCGATCGCCATCCCTACTGCCGTTAAAGCTCAG
>JBBSNR010000436.1:0-2957 GCA_038260635.1 Phormidesmidales cyanobacterium | reverse complement strand
CGCCCCGCTAGACGAAGCTTTGGTACAAATAGCGCTTGATTTTTCTGGCCGACCCCATCTTAGCTACGGGTTAGAGATTCCCACCCAGCGCGTTGGCACCTACGATACTCAGCTGGTGCGCGAATTTTTTGTGGCGATTATTAACCACGCCCAGATGACGCTGCATATTCGTCAGCTCGGTGGCATCAACTCTCATCACATCATTGAAGCGACCTTTAAGGCTTTTGCTCGGGCGATGCGCATGGCAACTGAAACTGACCCCCGTCGAGCGGGGACTATTCCCAGCTCGAAAGGGGTGATCTAAGAGAGCAACCGAGTGGCGATCGCCAAGACAAGTGGCGTAAGACATTTGGGCTTAAGACATTTGGGCAGTGGCTAGCTGCTGCCGGGACTGGCTCTGCTGCCGAAGGGTTCTAGGGGCGATCGCCAGCCGGTAGTTGCGCACAAAGACTTCTATTTGATTGAGGGCTTGGGCAACTGATTTTTGCGTTGAAATAGGCTGTACACGCCGGGCTCGCATTTCTGTAGTGGGCAGCTGCAACAACCACGCCTGAGGCGATTGACCGTAGCGGCTGTGGGCGTCGCTGAGCAGCGCTGCCGGGCTTTTCGGCTGAGGATTTGGCTGCTGAACAGCGAGCGGGCTAACTTTTATCTGTGAGCAGGGCTGCGCATAGGGGGTAATAAAGATGGCATAGTCCGCCTGTGATACCGTCTCAGCGGCAAGAGGAGACTGGTCGAGGTGAAGCGATCGCACGCCCGGCAGCTGCCAACCGTCAACCGCGCTAGAGATAGCTTGGGTTGCTTCGGTATCTTCGCAGCAGACAATCCAAAATTTTGTTTTATGAGAAGTGGGCACTGACATGTCGCTAACAATGAGGGGACGATTTTGCGGAACTAGAGGTAACTGTAAGCCTTGTCACCATCATGCCTCAGGCTAATCAAAACCATCAATAGTCGTTGATGAAAGTTTAGGTGAACACTGTTACCTAAATAAAAATTTAGGTGAAGACGTGAAGATTTAGAGAAAGGTGCAGGTGAAAGTCTAGATAAAGCACTTCAGCAGCTAGCGGGTTTGATCGGGAGCATTGCACAAATAGAGGTTGTCGTCGATCATGAAGAGGCTGTCATTGATCGTGGATTAGATTGGCTGTACGCCTGCTAGCGATCGCCCCCATTTATCATCATGGCTTCATCTGTAATGCCTGCTGCTAACGCCAAAGTCATGAGCGCCGCGTTTTTAGAAGCGCTGCGCTTTGCCGCCTATCAGCACCGCCATCAGCAGCGTAAAGACAATGTGACGCCCTATATCAACCACCCAATCGCCGTTGCCAGTATCTTGCTCAGCGAAGCTGGCGTAACCGATGAAACCGTCCTGATCGCCGCTTTGCTGCACGACACCGTCGAAGATACTGACACCCGCTTTGCAGATATTGAGCAGCGCTTTGGCCGTACGGTGCGCAATGTGGTCGCCGAAGTGACTGATGACAAGTCTTTGCCAAAGGCAGCGCGTAAGCAAGCTCAGATTGACCATGCGCCGAGTTTGAGCGATCGCGCCCGCCTGATAAAAATCGCCGACAAAACCGCCAACCTGCGCGATGTCGCCAATGCGCCACCTCAAGATTGGCCGCTCTCCCGGCTCAATGAGTATCTCGACTGGGGCAAAGCCGTTATCGACCCAATTCGCGGCAGCCATGCTCAGCTAGAAGATCTCTTTGATCAGGCTTACTGGCAGGGTAAGGAAAAGATTGGCGCGTTGAATGAGTTGGGATAGCTAAGCAGCGATCGCCATCCCTCCTGCATTCACCACATCTATATAAAATCGCTCCAGCTGCCGGGTCGAAGCCTCCCACCCCCAGCGCTCAGCCTCTACCCGAGCATTCTGCCTGAGCAGCTCGCGTTCAGCTTTCATGCCCAACAGCTTTTGCGTAGCGACAATTGCCCCTTGCTCATCGGTAGGGTCAAACATAAAACCGTTGACGCCATTGGTGACAATATCGGGAATGCCCCCCGCATTGGCGGCAATCACCGGGCAGCCAGCGGCCATCGCCTCTAATAGAACAAGTCCTAGCGTTTCGGTGCGAGAAGGGAAGATAAAAGCGTCGGCAGAGGCGTAGGCAGCGCCCAGTGCTTCGCCGCCTAAATAGCCGACAAAGTGGGTGGGTGTCCCCGCAAAGTGTTTTTCAAGTTCTTCGCGATGCGGGCCGTCGCCCACTAAGGCCAAACGAGCACCGGGGATGGATTCTAGAACAGGTTTGATGCGATCAATTTCTTTCTCGGCAGAGAGGCGACCGATGTAGATGAGAATAGGGGCTTCGGGATGGCCCTCGGTGAGGTGCGATCGCATCTCTTCACTACGCAGGTCAGGCCGAAATAGCGCCGTATCTACCCCCTTCTGCCACACCTCTACCCGCTCAATATCGTGCTCAGTCAGCTCCTGCTGCATCGCCGTCGAAGTGCATAGGTTGATCGCCGCTTTGTTATGCATCGCCTTTAGCAGCTCCCACAGCACCCCTTCTAACATGCCCAGGTTGTAATGCTCCAAATACTTAGGCAAATGGGTGTGGTAAGACGCCACCAACGGAACATTGAGAGACTTGCTGTAGTAAATGCCAGCCAGCCCCAGCACCGCCGGGTTGACCACATGAATCAGCTCAGGATTAAACGACTCTATGGCTTCTCGAATCGAAGGTCGGGGGAAAGCCAGCTTCAGCTCGGGATAAAGCGGCAAAGGAACGCCCGAGACACCCTCAACTCTAGCGCCTTTGTATTCAGTCAGGCCCCCTTCTGGGCAAAACACACACACCTCATTGCCAAAATTTTGCAAGTGTTCGACGGTGTGCTTTAAGCGAGTGACAATTCCGTCAACTTTGGGGAGAAAGGTCTCTGTGAAAATTGCAATTCGCATAGGTACAGCAAAGGCAGGAGTAAGTTGGCGTAATTAGCTGATCGCGCTGCTG
>JBBSNR010000435.1:0-2957 GCA_038260635.1 Phormidesmidales cyanobacterium | reverse complement strand
TGCAGCATCTCCAGATCGCGCAGCGCCGGGTCGCGCCAAAAGTGGGTGTGCTCTTTAGGGGCGGGCAGGCGTCTCATAGATGTAGCAAAACTATTTATGTAGCAAGTTTAGCGGGCAGGGGCGATCGCTGTCTTGTACGTTATTGCGGGGTAAAAGCGTCCGTTGATGACATGTCAGCTCAGGCTTGCTCCATCCGCCGCTGCACCAGCCCGGTGATTAGCGCTAGGGCAAAGACGCCTAGCAGGGCAAAGACCAGCAGCAGCTTTCCTTGAGCAAACAGCCCAGCCCCCAACGCTACAATCGGCGGGTTAGAGAGCGCAATACTGAGCACTAGAGCGGGCAAAAATTTCTGCCAGGGGGCCCGAGCCAGACCTATACCATAGGCGACAAAGTCGAAAAAGCCAGTCATTAAGCAAGCCGTCATCAGAAAAAAGTTGCGCTCCAGGTGCCGCTGGCTAAAGCCGTCAACCCGGTCTATGAAGCGCTCTCCAACCAACTTTTTGACCAGCTGCCGCCCAAACTGCCGCGACAGCCAAAAGCTCAGCGTACAAGACAAAAAATCAGACAGGCAGACCACCGCCAGCCCCTCGCCAAACCCCAGCAAGCTCCCCGCCAAAATCGAGTAGGCCGTACCCGGCAGCGCCGGAATTACCACGCTGGTAAAGCGCAGCACAAACAGCCCAAACGGTGCCCACCAGCCCATTTGCTCCACGCTGGCCCGCAGCTGCGCGATGCCGTAGCGGTTGACCAGCCAAACGGCAACGGCGACCAGCGCCACTACCCCCAAAAAGCTGATCGTCTTACGAATCCTTCTGTCCATGCCTACTCACCACATTCAGCGCCGCTGACCTTACCGCGAAACACCACATAATGATAGACGTTGTAAAACAGCCTAATCGGGATTAGAAAGCCCACAAGAATCAGCATAAACACCAGCAAACTCGGCGCGGCAGCGCCATGGTAAATCGTAATCTAAGGATCGAGCAAGAGATCCGTAGGTGGAAAAAAGCTAGATGAGGGGCAGATATTGATCAAAATCAACCTGTCGATCTAGGCAATCTTCCGAGTTGCTAGATACCATCGTAGCGGGCATCAAAAAAGCTGCTAGCCAGTCTCCGGAAGCGCGTTAGATAAATGCGGAAGATGTGACATAAGATGCACCTGGAATTGGTTGCCAACCCTTAGCAAATACCTATGAGATATCTGTCCGTTGTTTTATCTACCTCACTGCTGCTGGGATGCTCCGGAGCCGAGATACCGACCGCTCCAGCAGACTCTCAGGCAAACTCCAAGACTGATATAGCCGAAGCCAAGGCAGCGCAAAATCCTGACGGTGAGACCGCTGCCGAGGACGCCGACATCGCTGAAAGCGGCGACGATACTAAGACTGAATCGGCTGATGATGTTGCCGAGGAAGATGCCACCGAGGAAGCCATAGAAGGCGCTGAGCAAAAGCACGTCGAGCTAGTGGTCAAAGATCAAGCGACGGCTGGTCAGATTATCGTCGAAGCGGTCTCTACTTCCCGAGATGGCTGGGTCTCAGTGCATAAAAGCCAGGCAGACGGCAGCATTCAAATGTCTGGAGGTATCGGTGAGGCCCGAGTGGACTCTGGCGACAGCGAAGATATCATCATTGACCTGTGGGAAGCTCCCGCTGTGGGCGATAAGCTGTGGGTATTGCTGCATGTTGACGCAGGCGATCGCGGCCTCTACGAATTTCCTGAAAAAGATGTCCCTGTGCGCAAAAACGGAGACCTAATGGCCCGATCTTTCAAAATCAAAAGCAATGATCAGGCAGACGCCGAAGACTGAACCGATTACCAGACTAGCCAGCTTGACTCAGCTGAACGGTTACCCCGCGCCCATAGACAATTTCGAAGCGAAGAGGCATAATTAAAAGCCTGCGGGTATAGCTCAGTGGTAGAGCGTTTGCTTCCCAAGCAAAATGTCGCGCGTTCGAATCGCGTTACCCGCTTCCTTCCGAAAGCCCTTGCAATTATCGAATTTCAAGGGCTTTCGCTCTTTAGACACTGCGCCATTTACGCTGCCATATTCTTTATCACAGACGTACGTCAGACGTTTTTAAGCGGCTTTAGCCCCCAAACTGGGGTAAATTTTATAGTAGCTACACTCTATTGGCACAGATTCACATTTGCTACCCATCGCCCTCTGGCAGTATGGCTTACTCACGCTAAATCAGCTAGGTCAGACCTACGACTGGCTAGCGATCACCTGCGCCAAACAAGAAGCTGCTATGACAGCACAGTTGTTTCATATATCAGACTGTTCTAGCGTTGCGATGATTTCGCGGAAGCTATCTAGTCCGGCTTCTAGATTCTCAACGATTTCGCTGGCGAGTATGTCTGGATCTGGCAAATTATCTAAGTCGGTGAGGCTTTCGTCTTTTAGCCAAAAGATGTCGAGGCTGGTTTTGTCTCGTGCAATGAGTTCATCGTAGGTGAATTTCCGCCAGCGACCCTCTGGATTATCGAGGTTCCAGGCTGCCTTTCGTTTGTTATGGTTTTTCGGCTTGTAGCAGTCTATAAAGTCTTGTAGATCTGCCTTCTTCATCGGGTTTTGTTTAAGTGTGAAGTGGACGTTGGTGCGAAAGTCGTAGTACCACACTTCTTTTGTCCATGGCTTCTTTGCACCGGGTTTGTTGTCAAAGAAAAGGACGTTGGCTTTGACGCCTTGCTTGTAGAAAATTCCTGTAGGCAGGCGCAAAATGGTGTGGAGGTCAGTTTTCTGGAGGAGAGCCTGACGTACTTTTTCGCCTGCGCCACCTTCAAATAAAACGTTGTCGGGAAGGACAACAGCGGCTTGCCCATCGGCTTTGAGCATGGAGCAGATATGCTGGACGAAGTTGAGCTGTTTGTTGGAGGTGGTAGCCCAGAAGTCCTGTCGGTTGTAGGCGCGGTCGTCTTTAGCCTTTTCAGAGCTGTTTTTGCCGTCTTCCT
>JBBSNR010000434.1:0-2983 GCA_038260635.1 Phormidesmidales cyanobacterium | reverse complement strand
TGATCGCTGGCCGCAATGCCAAAGCCACTGCCATCTACCTAGATCCACAGAGTGAGTTTCTCTGGCACGCCTACGCCGACTACACCGTGCGCAGCCTGGAAAACTTGCGCCAGCTAAATTTACGATGACGATCCTGTGGCACTCCACAAAGCGGCACAGACCTATCACTTCAAATCAGGACAGCTTGCGATTCTATTCACAGCACAAGCGTTTAACTGTTGCCCTACCCCATGCCAGGCCGTGTCATGGGGTATTTTTTTGCCCATTTTTCTACGAAATGGCAGGAGAAGTGTGCTTAGCCACCCACTCGGCCAAAATTGGGTTGACTACCTCAGGCGCTTCATCTTGAGGGCAGTGGCCGACCCCCGCTAGCTCAACGAAGTCTTCTACCGCCGGATAGTCGGCATAAGCGCGGGCCAGCTCAACCGGCTCCCAGGGGTCTGCTTGCCCCCACAATATCAGCGTTGGGCAAGTCAGCTGCGGCAGCAGATCTTCCGGAATCGGCCCCTGCGAATAGCTGATAAATGCCAGAAACACCTCTACCGCGCCCGGATCGGCAGCAGGCTCTAATAGGAGCGATACCAGCTCATCAGTCACCGCCGTTTTATCGCCATAAGCCTGCTGCAAAATTCGCTTTACTGACTTTGGCTGAGCCAGCCTTGCAAAGAAAAAGCGAATCAAAGGCCGGTAGCTCAGCACTTTTTGAATTAGGGGCGTAGAAGCACTGCGATACCAGGGCAGCGTCTGGCGCTTGCGGTCGTGGAGCAGCCGCAGTGAGCAGTCGAGCAGAGCCAGGCCGCGCACCCATTCGGGCCGGGTGACAGCCGCCTGCATCGCGACTATGCAGCCAATCGAGTTAGCGATGAGAAAGGCCGGTTGCCCCACTACCTGCTCGCAAAAGTCCAGTATCTGCTGTCCCCAAGTCTCAAAGGTGTAGTCCAGCGGCTGGCCCGGGGCTGGCTTTGCCGACTTGCCGTAGCCGAGCAGATCAATCGCATAGACGCGGCAAGTTTTGGCCAGGGCAGGAATATTTTTGCGCCAGTGAATGCTCGACGCTCCAAACCCGTGGATCAAAACGACGGCGGGTGCGCCGCTCTGCTGTGAGCCTGCCTGCTGTGAGTCTGCCTGCTGTGGTTCGGCCTGCTGATAGCCGATAGTAAATCCCTGCCACTGCCAGGACTGAGCGGTAACGGACTGATCTAAGGAAGGGAGCATAGTGTCAATAATCGCTAGCGCAGGGGCTCTACGACAGCAGCAGGCCCCAGAATAGAGACTGATTGCTTCGTAAAGCAGCGCTGAGCAGCGGCCTGGATGTCTTCGATGGTGACGGTGGCGATCGCCGCCGGAAAACCCTCATCAAATTCAATACCCAGCCCTAACATCTCATACCAACCGAGAGTCTGAGCAATCTGACCGTTGGTTTGCTTGCCTAGCGCATACTGCCCCAGAATCTTGTTTTTGGAGACTTGCAGTTCCTCAGCAGTCAGCGGAGTCGTCTTAATCCGCTCAATTTCTTGCTGTAAACCAGCTAGCGCCACCTGAACATTTTCTGGCGCGGTGCCAATGTAAGCGACAAACTGCGATGCGCCCAGGCGCGTAGGATAAAAAGCCGATACGTCATACGCCAATCCCTGCTTTTCCCGCAGCTCCACAAACAGCCGACTAGAGAGGCCATTGCCCAAATAGGTGCTGATCAGCTTCAGAGCCGCGTAGTCAGGATGAGTGACCTCACCAGCCAGATAGCCCAAGACCACAAAAGCTTGATTGGTTTCCTGCACAGTGACAATTTTTTGAGCGGCTGCTGTCGCTTGAGGAAAGCTAGCGACCGGCAGCGCTGTCGCCGGAGCCTGCCAGTCGCCGAAAAATTGCTCAATGAGCTTAACCGCCAGATTGGGAGAAATTCGCCCGACGACAGTAATAACGGTACTGTCTGGGCGAAAATATTGGCTGTGAGCCGCCTGCACGTCTGCTTGCGTCAGCGTGGGTATGCAGCGCTCGATTTGCGCGTTTGGCAGGCCGTAAGGATGCCCGGCATAGAGCGCTTCTCGCAGGTGATTGTAAGCCACGCTAAAAGGCTGCTCTTTAATCGATTTGAGCCCTTGCAAAATCAGCCGTCGCTCCAGCTCAATTTCTGCTGCCGGAAAGCTCGGCGCTCTGAGCACTTCAGCGGCCAGACCCAGCACCGTCTCAAAATCAGCCGACACCGTTTTTAAGCTGACAACGCTGTAGTCAGAAGTCACATCTGCGCCAAAGCTCGCCCCGATAGACTCTACGACTTCAGCAATCTCTAAAGATGTTTTTGGGGCCTTGCCCGCTGTGCCTTTGGTCAAAACGGCGGTGAGCAAGCTAAAGAGACCAGCTGTCTCGGGCGTCTCCTGGCCTTGCCCGGCCCGGACAAAAATTCGCGAGGCGACAATATCAGCCACCGGATTTTCGATGGCAATGACGGTCAGTCCGTTAGGAAGTGTAGTGCGAACAGTGGCGGGCTTGAGGGCGAGAGTTGAAGAAGTCACAGTATCAATGAGGGGAAAAATAGGGCCGAATTTAACTCAGGGAGATAGCAGGCTACAGTCAGTCATGAATCGCGTCAGGGAAAGTGCAAAAAAGATACTTTTATTCACAACAAGGTATTTATACCTATCTATCATTCTACCTGTGAATGCAGCTTTGCTATGCGGTTATCTGTATTGATACAGGCAAGATCTGCATAGCCTATATCTATAACAGCCTCTATAACAGCCCGACGCTATTGGGGTTGCAGCACGACGGCAGTGTAGCGTTCGGGGCTGAGATATTGGCGGGCTATCTGCTGAAGCTGATCGGGCGTTGTAGCCTGTACGTGCTGAGGATAAGCAGTGGCTAATTCGGGCTGAGCGATGGTGGCATAGTACCCATACAGCCCGGCAATTTGACTGGGCGTCTCCGTAGAAAAGGCATAGTCATTGAGCAAAAGGCGCTGAGCGCGGGCCAGTTCTGATGGCTC
>JBBSNR010000433.1:0-2984 GCA_038260635.1 Phormidesmidales cyanobacterium | reverse complement strand
GTTCAAGAACCTATGCTGACTTGCCCTAACTGCCAGTTCGCCAACCCCGACGACCATAAGTTTTGTCAACGCTGCGGTGAGCCGCTGGACTCCCCAGAAACTGCTGCTGCCGAGGGTTTACTGGCGCGTGAGACCGAGGCCTCCGAGGCACCCGCCGCCGAGCGGCTGCAAGCCAGACTGATGCCGCCGCCAGAAATCGGGATCAGCCCAGCCGCCTATTTAGGCAGTGACAATCGCTATCAGATTCTCACCGTTCTCAGTCAGGGCAGCGCCTACATCGTCGATACAACGCCTGAAGTGCGATCGCTTCTGCAAAACCAGTTACTTCAGCTATCTCAAGCCCCCTTCGAAACTCTTCAGGCTTCATCAGCAGTGCCCGCCGCTGCCTATCCCTACCTGCTGCTGTCTGAGGCTGCGCCCCCACTTTATGACGTTTGGCAACAGGGCGAAACCACCGTTTTAATCACCCTGACGCGCCCATTGTCTTCTTTGATTAAAGCCTTTTCAACTGCCGTAGACCCACTTCAGCACGTCTACTGGATGTATACCCTGACCGATTTGTGGATAGCGCTGGAGCCGGTTCCTCAGTGGCGCTCTAGTCTTTTGCAAGCCGATAACCTGGGCATTGATACCGACCAGTCAGTGAAGGTTCGGCAGTTTATTGGGCCGGGCACCGAACCGCCACAGCTCTCAGATCTGAAGGTTTTTTTACAGTCACTTTTGGCACAGCCGCACAGAGGGGCGATCGCGACTCTCAGACAAATTAGACAGCTGATTTTGACCGTCACTTCAGCTAAAACTCTGACCCAGCTTAGAAGTGAGCTAGAAGCGATCGGGGAGGCGCTGCTGGTTACCCCAGAAGCGATCACCCCAGCTGTTGCTCCATCACCTGCTACGGGCACTCTACAGACCACTTTCATGCCGTCCCCCTCCGAAAAATTTGACCTGGAAGCCACCGGTCGAGAAACCACCGGTCTAGAAGAAACTGATCTGGAAACTGCCGAGCTAGAAACTATGGACGATATCGATCTACCCGAACCGGCACCTGCGGACAGCGACTCTACTGTGGTGCTGCCGATGAAGCTTGTCGCCCTAGCCGACGCTGGCCAAACCGATGTGGGCCGTCAGCGCGACCATAATGAAGACTGCTTTTTTATCGCTAGCAGCCAGCAAAAGCAGGCCAGCAATAGCGGCCAGCGCACTCAAGCTCGCGGTCTCTATGTGCTCTGCGATGGCATGGGCGGTCATGCGGGCGGAGAAGTGGCCAGCCAGCTAGCAGCCCAAACCCTTACCGCCTATTTTGCCGAGCACTGGCCCCAGTCCCCACCAGAACCCACCACTGCTCGCCCTCTCCCAGCCACAGCCACCTTAATTGAAGCGGTAAAACAGGCTAACCAGGCAATTTACGAGATTAACGAAAAAGAAGAGCGGGCCGGTCACGAGCGGATGGGGACCACGCTGGTGATGGTGCTCTTGCAGGATACTGAAGCTGTCGTCGTGCATGTGGGAGACAGTCGTCTGTATCAGCACCAGCGGCGCACCGGCCTACAGCAGATGACGACCGATCATGAAGTGGGGCAGCGAGAAATTCAGCGCGGCGTCGATCCAGACATCGCTTACGACCGGCCCGATGCCTATCAGCTGACGCAGGCGCTGGGCCCTCGCAGTCAGGAAGATTTGGTGCCGAGTGTGACCCGGCTGAGCTTTTCTGAAGATACGCTGCTGCTGCTCTGCTCAGATGGCCTCAGTGACAACAACCTGGTAGAAGACTATTTGACGAGCCATATCGACCCCTTAACCCGAGGGAAAAAAGAGCTGGAAACCGGGCTCAATGACCTCGTTACCTTAGCCAACGAAGTAAATGGGCACGACAATATTAGTGCGATCGCCGTCCGCCTCCGGGTCAGCCCAGACATGGGGAGAACCTAGCCAGGGGACTCGCGTGAAAATAAAGTACCCACAGCCTACTGCGCAGTCTCCGACTGCAAAGCGGCAATTTGTTCTTTCGCTGTCTTCCAAAAAACTTCAAGCTCTTCAGCGCTGTAGTCACTCAGGGGTTTATCAGCCTGGGCTTCTACCTGTTCAAACCGTTCCACAAATCGACGGTTGGTGCCCTGCAAAGCAGCCATTGGGTCCAGCCCACGCCAGCGAGCGATTTGAATCAGCGAAAAAAAGACATCGCCGAGCTCACTTTCCTGCGCGGCTTTAGATTCGTGGTCTAAGGCATGGTGAAGTTCAGCTATTTCTTCATTGACCTTGGCCCACACTTCCTCCAGGGTATTCCACTCAAATCCTGCCTTGGCCGCTTTTTTAGAAATTTTCATCGCGCCAGAGAGAGGCGGCATGGACCGGGCATAGCGCCGCAGCTTGGGCGATAGCTGATTGGGATCTTCGGTCTGGGCTTTCTCCTGGGCTTTGATCTGTTCCCAGTTGGCGTTTACCGCCGCTGGCGTCTCAGCCGTTGCCTCGCTGAAGACATGAGGGTGGCGGCGGATCATTTTTTCGGTGATGCCTCTGGCCACATCGCCCAGATTAAAATCTCCTTGATCTTGAAAAACTTGAGACTGAAGAACAACTTGCAGCAACAGATCTCCCAGCTCTTCGGCAATGTCGTTTTTGTCGCCATTTTGCAGCGCATCGACAACTTCGTAAGCTTCTTCAATCACATAGGGAATCAGCGTTTGCGGCGTTTGCGCTAAGTCCCACGGGCAGCCGCCGTCAGGATTGCGCAGCTGAGCGATTACAGAAACGAGTCGCTGTAGCTCGGCCAGGGTTTGTGGGTTTGTCTGTAGGCCTATCTCTGGGTCTATTTGTGGATCTGATTGTAGGTTTGTTTGTAGGTTTGTTTGTAGGTTTATAGAGGCCATTTGATCAGCATTTGTCATAGCGCTATTCCACTACCAGGCGAAAGCCAAATAAGATGTGCCTTGAGTCTATCGGACGATCATGCTGATAGGCTGCCCTGCAAAAGCCGGGGTAGTCGT
>JBBSNR010000432.1:0-2987 GCA_038260635.1 Phormidesmidales cyanobacterium | reverse complement strand
CGACTGCTCGCCGCCCAGCATGGCTCCCTGGCTGACCATCTCTGCATAGACATGCTGATCGCCGACAGGCGTGCGAACCAGGGTGCCGCCCAGCTTTTCCCAGGCGCGCTCAAAGCCCAGATTGGCCATCACCGTGGAGATGATCGTATCGTTGGGCAGCTTGCTGGCCCGCTGTAGGGTCTGCCCCCAAAAATACAAAATATAGTCGCCGTCAATCACGCGGCCCTGGCTGTCAACCGCCATTACCCGGTCGGCATCGCCATCAAAGGCAAAGCCAATATCAGCTTGGAGTTCGGCGACTGCTGTCGTCAGTGCGCCCAGATCGGTAGAGCCGCAGCTGACGTTGATGCGATCGCCATCCGGCAGCCCGTGCAAAATCACCACCTCTGCGCCAGTCGCCTCGAATACCTGCTTGGCCACCCGCGTCGCCGCACCCCAGGCCAAATCGAGCACAATCCGCAGCCCGCTGAGATCAGGATGAGGCTGAAAGGGCTGATGCAAAAAGCTAATGTAGCGCTCCACCAGATCGGGCCGCTGAAAGGTGCGGCCCCATTGGGTTGACGTGATTGAGGCGGCTTTGCTCGCAGCGGCTAAATCGGCTGGCAGTCCCTGACCGCGCAAAGCTGCCTCAATCTGCTGCTGAATAGTGCTAGAGAGCTTAGTTCCATCAGAGCCAAAAAACTTGATGCCGTTGTCATCAGGCGGGTTATGACTGGCCGAAATCATAATGCCGCCAGCGCTACCGCCAGCGCTTCCCCCGGCCAGATGAGCCACCGCAGCAGTGGGACAAAGCCCCAGGTTCCACACTTCTAGTCCGGCGGTGGTCAGCCCAGCAGATAGGCCCGCAGCCAGCATATCGCTGGAGTTGCGAGAATCTTGCCCTAAAATAATCGGACCGCTTTCGCCGTGGCACCGCAATACCTGAGCGGCCCAAAAGCCAACCTGAGTCGCTAGCGGCGCGGTCAGCAGCGTGCCCGCCTGACCGCGAATGCCATCGGTGCCAAACAGCGGCGCAGACGGCAGCCGCTGTACGCTACACCTGGCCGCAGAGACTGGCTCAAAACTAGGGGCGCTGCGATCGCAACTCCCTTTAATCGGAGAACTCACCATTTCGTTCACTCCCTACACTACAAAGCAGATAGTTCGCTGCTAGAGCGACTGCTCACATCACCGGCTCAAATGTGGAGGATATCACCTTAGACTTAACAATGGTGGGGGATGTGCCAATTCCCACAAAGTCCTACGGAGTCGGGGTGCTAGATGGCCCTGCCAGCCCAAATCCCCAGCACAGACTCTCCAGTAAAAATCCCCCTTAAAAGTTCAATGCATGAGCCGTTCAAAAAAGGCATCGACGAATTCAACCAGCAGGCCTTTTACGCCTGTCACGATACCCTAGAAGCCATTTGGATGGAGGCTGAAACTGCCGACAAGCCGTTTTACCAGGGATTTTTGCAGATAGCAGTAGCGTTTTACCATTTGGGCAATCTTAACTGGCGAGGCGGCGCTATTTTGCTGGGTGAAGGCATCAGCCGGCTGCGGCGGTTTGAGCCTACGCACGGGGGTATTGTGGTCGATCAGCTGGTAGACCAGGCGGTGGACTGGCTGACGCAGGTACAGACTGTAGGGCCAGAGGGTCTGACCGATCTGATGGCAGACTTGCCGCTGCCGCTGCCGCAAATTCAATTTGAAGAAATCGATAAAGTCTGATGTCATCTGCCGCAAACGCCGATGCCAGCGATTAAGGTGGAGACAGCGGCTTTCTGACAGTTGGGAAAGCGGTCTGGGTAGCCAGTCCGGGTTGACAAAACATTTTTAGTATGGTGGTATACCCGCCCTATCCTCTTGAGAATGCTGCATTGGCGATCTGATGTGTGGTCTTTAAAGGCTGCTAGCTCACAAAGTTCTGGTCTGCGGGCGGGTCTAGGGACTGGTCTACAGCATCCGGCGAGACAATTTTGGCGGCGGGCAACCTGGAGCTGTGCGATCGCGCTACTCCTGCCGCTGTTTGCACAAAGCATTCCACCCTACTCCCTTGCCCGCGCTCAGTCCAACGGCGGCGCAATTCAGCTAAAAGCCAGCCGCGTAGAGGCCAACTCTAATACCGGCGTGGTGACAGCTACTGGCAACGTTCGCATTGACTACCCCAACCGTCAGATCTATTCGACCTCGGCCCAGGCACTGTACTACAGCCGTGAACAGCGGATTGTGCTCAGCGGCAATGTAGACGTGGTGCAAGAGGGCAATACGCTGCAAGCAGAAACCGTGACGTACCTAATTGAAGAAGGCCGGTTTGTGGCCACCCCCGGACCCAATGAGCAGGTAGAAGCAGTCTACATTTTGCCAGCAGATCCTGACCCAGCGCCGCGCGTCGATGCGCAGCCAACGGCCCCAGCGCCGCTTGTCATTCCGACCCCGCCCGCTGAACTGCCGGATCAGCTAGGCTCTATTAACCGCTCTAATTGAGTGCTTACAGGCTATATGCAATGACTTCCTCTCTGGTAAAATCTGAGCCAGTTAGATCAACCCGTGGAGCGCCTCCTTTGAAGCTTGTGCTCGAAAATGTTCAAAAAACATACGGCAAGCGCACAGTGGTTCAAGGGGTAAATCTATCGATTGCCCAGGGCGAAATCGTCGGTCTGCTAGGCCCCAATGGCGCTGGCAAAACCACGACTTTTTATATGGCGACCGGTTTAGTTAAGCCTGATATGGGAAGGGTCTCGTTCAATGGGCGCGACATTACCGATATGCCCATGTACCGGCGAGCCCGGCTGGGCATTGGCTATCTGGCGCAAGAGGCCAGCATTTTTCGCAATCTCAGCGTCCGCGATAATCTGCGCCTGGTGATGGAGCAAACGGGCGTCCCTTTCCACGAGCGAGAAGACCGGCTGCGCGGCCTGCTCAAAGAATTTCGCTTAGAAACCGTCGAAAATTCGCTCGGCATTCAGATCTCTGGCGGCGAAAGGCGGCGTACCGAGCTAGCGCGCGCT
>JBBSNR010000431.1:0-3002 GCA_038260635.1 Phormidesmidales cyanobacterium | reverse complement strand
TTAAATGGAATTCCCCCGCTTGCTGCCGTGGGCCAAATGAGAGGAGCCGCTATGACCCAGTCAGCTAGAGACACCTTTGGGCAAGCCCGCCAAGGCAGCGTGGCCGCCATTATTCATATTTTGAATGACCGACTGGTCAGCGCGGGCGTTCGTACCCGCGCGGTGGTGTCAGATGGAATGCTGCAAATTCTCTGTGAGGCCGCCAGCCCTGAACAGCTGGAGAAAAAAACGCTGGTCGAGCGGGTGCGCAATACGCTAGAGACCATTAGTCCACAGCGGATAAAAAAGGTCAAAATCAACAGCCGCATTGTCAAAGAAGATCAGCTGCTGTGGATTGAAGAAATCAATCGCGATCCGGCAAACGCGCTGCTGTGGTCGGAGGTGATTGTGCTGAAGCGGCCCTTTTTTATCGAGCGCTGGATGCGCGATCGCCATCTCAAACCCGCTGGCCCTGTCTTTAAGGATATTAGCGAGCCCGAATCAAATAAATTCGCTCTGCTGCTGCGGGTCATCGGGGGAGCGGGAGCGCTCTTGCTGCTGCTGGCAGCAGGCTGGTTCCTTTACCAAGAAGTGGGTCCGCAGCTACTGAATGCAGAGGCCGACCCAGACACTACAGAGCCGGTCAGCCCTAGCACTGCCGATCCGTCTGGCGATCGCCCAGCCGCTGGTGCACCCAGCCGCACCGCCGACACCACCACACCGCCGACAACATCTCTCGCCGAAGAGGGCCCAGCAGCCGAGCTACCGGGGGCCAGTCAGACACCCGCTAACGCGCTAGAAACCGATCCAGATGAAGAAGGCGCTGACGCCGGAGTTGATGCGTTTGCCGAGGCCGTCCGGATTGCTGAGCAGGCGGCTATCGAGGGCCAAAGGGCAACGACGGCCACCACCTGGCTAGATCTCGCAGCCCGCTGGCAGCAGGCATCTGATCTGATGAGCGAGATTCCGGCGGGTAGTGAAGAGTACGAAATCGCTCAAGACCGCATTCAAACCTATCAGGCCAATAGTCAGGCAGCGCTGCGGCAAGCCACCGCCGCTCGAAAACAGTAGTTTTTTCGGGCTTTAGCCCAATCGCCTTCACTCAATGCTGACGCCCCGAAAGGTTTTAGCTTTGACCTTAGCGGCCACTGGGGACTGTTCAATGGTCTGCGATCGCACCCGATGAGTCTGAAAGTGCTTCTGCCATTCGGTGGGCGCGTTCAGCGTTTCACCGCCATGCTGAGTGAGCCGCTGCCGCACCTGACACAGCACCGGCGTATTCACACAGGCCCCCGAAATAATCACCTGCCCCTTGGTTAGAGCGGGCAGCTCTTTGAGCAGATCGCGCCCGGCTGCTTCCACGCCGTACTTCAGGCTTTCCTGGTCAACCGGATTGACGATTCGCATCAAAAACTGGCTCATGCACTGGGAGAGCACGTCTGAGTCGAGCTTGCCCGGTCGCTGGGTAATCAGCCCTACCCCCAAGCCAAACTTGCGGCCCTCACTGAGAATAGTGCGCAAAATCGCCTTGCAGCGTGAAGGCTCTTTTGCTGGGGCAAACCGATGCGCCTCTTCCACCAGGGTAAATACCGGATAGGGCAAATAGTTTTCATCGCCCTCGCTAATTTTGTCCTTTTCGGTATTGATCCGGGCCAGATAGCTCTGCCGCAGCACCGCCGCACAGATTACCTGCTGCTCTTCCTGACTAATCTCATTCATTTGCAGCACCGTCACCTGACCGGGCTCGAACAAGTCGCTCGGGGCCAGATGGTGCGTCTGGTGAAAGTAGGGTGAATTGGCAAAGCGCTCCAGCTTCCAGGCCAGCGCCGGGGCCGAAGAACCGATCTTCAAATTGCCCTCGTCATCTTCTGCGGTGTCAGCCTCATTCACTGCCGCAATCAGGTCGTCTACATTCCAGCGATACTCGCCTCGCTTATGGCGATGGAGAATTCTAAACGCTTTATTGAGGATGGACTGCTGGCGATCGCTCATCTCTGGCAACAGCGTCAGTACATCGTGATAGTCCAGCGACGAAATCCGAATCGTAATGTCATCCGGCGTCAAAATTTTGACCTGCGGCGCGTAGCCATCGTCTCCCTGAAAATGGCGATGGCCGCGCATTTCTGCCAGCGTGCCGTACTCCCCATGCGGGTCGAAAATCAGCACCGCTGCCCGGTTATAAGGCCGCAAAAGTTCTTCAATCAGCACCCCAGCGGTATAGCTTTTCCCCGAGCCGGTACCCGCCAAAATCGCCATGTGAGTGCTCACTAGCTCCTTGACGTCCAGCGCCACTGGCACTGCGCCACCCGGTCGTAGCAGCAGCGACCCCACCTGAGCTGATCCCACTTCACCCGGCTGCTTTTTATTCACCACCCGCAGCAGCGTTTCGTCATCGGTGATGCAGACCTTCGCGCCTGGGTCTGGCGTCAGACGAGGATTGATAAAGCCCAGTGCCGGGTGAAAATACCCAATCACATCCACCGTCACCTCATAGATTTCTGGGCTCGGGTGAGCAAATCCAACCAGGGCCGCAATTGTCTCGGGGCTAATTTCAGTGTCCGCAAACATTCGGTCGGGCAGATGGTCGCTCAAGCGGCGGTCAGAAATCTTCCCTAAAATTTGCAGCGTCTCCTCTCCACCAGGCGCAGACACCTGATAGTAAACAAACTCGCCGATCTTGACCTGGCGATTGTTGGAGGTGATAAACACATACTGATTGCCATTTTCGCCAGGCCCTTTAACGGTGCCAATGACACAGGGCCGAGAATTTGCTGAGGCTTCAACCACTTTGACCATAACCTGTGAGCTATTGCAGACATCTCACTGACGTTTATAGCAGTTCCTACGGGGGTTCGTTCGCTTCACCCATACAAATTTACTATTTGGTTTTCTGCAAACCAGCTCCGGCACCCAGCGCAGCGGATTTGCCAGCACCGCTGCTAATAGCCTAGATTCCGGTGTGATCGCGGATGGAATACATCCAGGACAAGCCGCTAAAATCTGAGGTAGGCAAACATGCTTCA
>JBBSNR010000430.1:0-3003 GCA_038260635.1 Phormidesmidales cyanobacterium | reverse complement strand
GTGCTGCGGGCCATTGTCGAAATGTCTGATGAGCTAACTCAGCCAGAAATTATTGGCGAGTAGCCGTTTAGCCAAAGGCAGCGATTAGCTGCCATCAACTAGAGCAAGCTTATGAAGTCACTCTCGAAGCGATATCGTTTTTTCAGCGTGGCTTTAGCAATGGCGGCTATCATCATGCTTGCCGGAACTGGCAGCTTTAACTTTCAGCGCTTTCCACTACCTTTGGGCGCGCCGTCTGCTCAAGCTCAGCCCGCGCCGCTGCGCCGGATTGATCCGACAACGATTTCGGCACAAGTTTACGAGCTGCTACCTGACCTACCGCTCGAAAATCAGTACATTAGCAGCGAGACGGGCGCTCCGGCGACTGATAACACGCTGGTCTCTAGAATGATTCGCTATCACATCTACATCAAAGAGCGGCCCACCAACTTCCGTTTAGATTGGAAGCTAACTCTGGCGGATTATTTTGGGGCATTTGAGCGAATTTCGGCTGATCGCTACCCTGACTATGGGCTGCGCGATAATCCGCTGGAGGGCGATCGCACCGTCATCCAAACCCTCAGCCCTGAACAGCGCGACCAGTTAGTCAATGCCCTATACGAAACATTCACCCCTGCCGAGTCGTAAACGGCCTATGGACCGCTATCTACGCTCAGGCGATGGCTGGCGGCTGGGCTGGGATCCGAACACTGAGGACTTTTGCGGCCTGATAGGAGGCGCAAACTGGGCAATAGAGCTAACCGCTGCCGAATTGACAGATTTTTGTCGGATGGCCCACGAGCTCAGCGCTACGATGACCGCCATGGCCGATCAGCTAATGGCGGAAGAGCGCCTGACCTGCGAGCAGGAAACTGAGACAATCTGGCTAGAGGCTGAGGGTTTTCCAGTAGCTTACAGTCTGCGGTTTATCTTACTGAGCGGGCGAAGGGGCGAAGGGGAATGGCCGCCTGCGGTGGTGCCTCAGCTTTTAGAGGAGATCGCTCATCTGCCGCTAGAGGGCGCTAGAAAGGAGCTAGATCAAAGCTCATAAATTGAGCTGGCTAGCCATTTAGCTGGGAGAATGGTTTAAGTTTCTGAGCATTTGCCCTCAGAAAGCCCCTTTTAGCAGCGCTCAAAGTTTATAAATGCAGCAAGTTTTGCTATTTTATCGGGGTGTCACTGCTTCAATCACAACCTACAGGCGATATTGAAGCGGTTGGCGATAGACTTCATTCATTTAGGGAGCTGCGTTTACAGTGAAAGTTAAAGTGGTTAGCGACACACTTTTTAAGCTCAGACCCAAGCTATCGGGCCAGCTTGCTAATTCAGAAAAAGTCTTCGTCAAAAACGGCACTGAGTTTGAGCTGATTTCTTATACCGAGGCCGAGAGCGACCATACACGGTTAGTGCTAGCCAATGAGACCCTGGGCAACAATCAGCGCATCTGGTACGCTTACAATCCCGATATTGAGATTCAGTCATCGCCAGTGAAGCTAGTGGTCGTCAGCGATACGCTGTTCAAGCAGCAACCCGTTGTCTCCTCTCAGCTCCCAGATTCAGATAAGGTATTTGTCAAAAACGGCACCCAGTTTGACTTACAGTCTTACCTACCAGCGGCAAACAATCACCTCAAAGTAGCGCTGGCAAATAAATTTTTAGGCCCGTTTAACCGCAATACCTGGTACGCCTATCAGCCTGATGTGCGGGTAAGCGGCTCAATCGTCACGCTTAAGGTGATCAGCGACACGCTGTTCAAGCTCAGGCCAGTTTTTTCCTCTCAGCTTACCAGCGCCGAAAAGGTGTTTGTCAAAAACGGTACCGAGTTTGAAATCGCCGATAGCGAGAAGGCCACTGGCAACCATGTGCGGGTGGTGCTCTCGAATACAGGACTGAGCGATCGCAATCTGAAAACCTGGTATGCCTACGCCCCTGATATCCTGATCGAAGGGAACCCGCCTGATAACAAGCCGCAGCCTGTACCGGATCCAGCTGAGCAAGAGCAGCCCGACCCCGATTCTGATTCTGATGAAGATAAGCCAACCGGTCCTTTTCGGCTGCCGGGCTTTAGCAGCACCTTTTATCTCTCAGAGCCAATCATTCCCGACGGTCACTTTACCTGGGCCGAGGCGACCAAAAACGGCAGACGCATTCCGGTCAGTCGCGATGTGGTCTATGGCATCATTCGGATTGCGCGGGTGATGGAAGAAGTGCGAGACCGGCTGGGCGATCGCCCAATTAGCGTCAACTCCTGGTACCGCACTCCCGCTGCCAATGCTGCCGCAGGCGGTGCCAAATACTCCCGGCATATGTCTGGCGACGCGATTGATTTTGTCGTCAGCGGCCTTCAGTCTTATACCGTATACGCTCAGCTCAACAGCTGGTGGGGCTCACGCGGAGGGCTCGCCAGCTCCTCTATCTTTACCCACATCGACGCCCGAGGGTTCTACGCTCGATGGAGTTACGGATACTAGGATGGGATGAGTGACTCTGCCAACCACTCGTCGCTGCTCAGCAATATATCGGTTTCCATTTGCCTGAGGTGCGAATTATTGAGCGTGGCAAGCTGAGCCAGAAGCTCAAAGGAACCTCAGGCAATCAAGTCAATCCTCAGGCAATCAAGTCAATATCGCTACATAGCAAAAAGCCCCCCGCACTTCCTGTCAAAAACAGTGTGCGGGGGGCTTCTCATCTATCCATTCAAGGAGTAGTCAGGTCAGAATATGACGACTACGCATTGATTGCAGGTGCTGTGAGGGCAACAGGCGCTGCTTCTCCAGCAGCCAGGTCCAAGGGGAAGTTGTGAGCATTGCGCTCGTGCATCACTTCCATTCCCAGGTTGGCGCGGTTCAATACGTCTGCCCAGCTACCAATTACTCGGCCCTGTGAATCGATAATCGACTGGTTGAAGTTGAAGCCGTTCAGGTTGAATGCCATGGTAGAGATACCAAGAGCAGTGAACCAGATGCCTACAACTGGCCATGCACCCAACAAGAAGTGGAGTGAACGGCTGTTGTTGAATGAAGC
>JBBSNR010000429.1:0-3014 GCA_038260635.1 Phormidesmidales cyanobacterium | reverse complement strand
GTCTCGCCGGTCTCCCTAGCCAAAAATAAATCTAGCCTCGACGTGTAGGCCTGCGAGGCTTGCGGGGCAATTAGTGCCTCGGTTATCCATATCCCTGTGCCGCCGACCAGTGCTGCTAGGCCAGCTGACAGAATTGAGCGCTGCCAGGCGTGGGCTTTTCGCCTGGGTCGAGCGCTGGCAAGGCGGGCATTAGAAAACGGCTGGGCGCGCCCCGAACGGTGAATTTGATAGCGATTTGACCACATGCGATTAGTTGAATTGCAGTAAATTTGGGACGTTATTTGCTTTGAGCAGCGCCAGCAGTGTTGCGAGAAAGTCACCTCAAAGATGACTCATTTTTCTGGCTATTTTTTTGTCTATATGGCGTGCAACCTGCCAAATGCATCCAGTAGATTGCTATCCCTATCAAGTTTCCCAGTTTAGGAGATCTCGCTACACTTTTTAAAGGTGGCTACACGAAGTACTGCGCTTGTGATAGTTTCTGTGGGCATATGTAGCTTAGCTAAGACTCCTTTGTAATAGGGTCAATCATAGGCAAGTTTATCAAACTGACCGTTTGTCATAGTCTAGGAGACAATCCATGGCTAACTATTGGGCCATCACCATCGGCATCAACCAGTATCGGCATCTACAGCCGCTGAGACATGCACAAAACGACGCGCTCTTTATGCACCGTTTTTTTGTGGAGGAAGCTGGGATTCCAAGCGATCACTGTGTTTTACTAAGCGATCTGGCAACTTCGGTCGGTCACCAGGTGGTCTACCCAGATAAGCCCGCGATCGCTGAATGGATTCACACGATTACCCAGCAAGTTGGGTCAGGGGATATCGTCTGGGTTTTCTTCAGCGGCTACGGGGTTCAGCTAGAGGAGGCAGACTATTTGATGCCGATTGACGGGGACCCCGGACAAATCAAAGATACGGGCATTGCTGTCGCCGATCTCATAGACACCCTGGCACAGCTGCCTGCGGCCCAGACGCTGCTCGTTTTAGATATTAACCGCTCACAGGGGGCCTTGGCCGGGCAGTCCATTGGTACTGAGGTGATGGATCTAGCTCAGCAGCAGCAGATTCCAACGCTGCTATCGTGCCAGCCCGAGCAGTACTCTCACGAAACGCTAGGCGTGCGCCATGGCCTATTTACAGCTGCACTATTGGAGGCTCTACAGCAAAACTGTACTACTCTTAGCCAAATTAGCGACTACGTTACCAAACGCTTGCCCGAGCTTTGCGACCACCATTGGCGACCGATTCAGAATTTGGTCAGCCTGGTGCCAGAAGGCCAGGGGACTGCCGCCGTAGTTCCTGAGGGATATCCGACGGCCAGTGTAGATACACTCACCGCCGAGTCAGCTAGGCAAAAGGATAGGGACTACGACTTGGTGGCTGAGGGGCTATCGGCTGGCGGTTTAGCTACAGGTAGTTTGGCTGGTGAGAAACCCTCGATTGAGCCACCATGGAAAGCGGCGGCTATTGCAGAAACCGATACGGCGATCGCCCCTCCGGCTACAAATGGCACAGGCGTGGACGGCACAGAAATAGACGATCCTGATGCAGATCTCTACGCCGAATCGGTTCAGCCTCTTTATTCTGAGGAGACAGACGCCTTTAACCGTTACGGAACCACTGGTGTCGATCAGTCCAATGGCTCTTTTAACGGTAGTGCCAACGGCGCGACCGCCAGCAGTGCGATTGTGCCTTATCAAAAGCCGTCTGCCTCAGCTGTTAGCGGTGCTAAGCTGCGCAACTGGGGACTGTTGGCCCTGGCACTGCTGGTGGGTGGTGTGCTGCTCAAGCAGCCTTTCGTAGCGGCGTCATGGGAAGGATTGAGCAAAAAAATCGGTATTCCTACTCTGGGTAGCAAACCTCAGGCAGACGCCAATAATAATGAGAGTGCAGGCAGCAGTATTGACCCAGTGGCGACAGTAGACGATGACGCCGCTGCGCCTGATGCAGCAGATGGCTCAGATAGCCCTGATGCAGCAGACTCAGCGGCACCGGCGGCAGCGGGCACAGCTGCTGGCAGCGATGCCGCTGCTGGCGAACAGGAACAGATCGCTGGCAAAGCCCTCATTGCTCGGGCCAGTAACGCCTTGAAGCAAAGACAGTATTCTGACGCGCTGATTGCCTTGCAGCAGGTGCCTCAGTCTCAGCGAGACGCTACTTTTTCATCGGTGCTCACTCAGGCTCGGGCGGGCGCAGCCGAGGCACAGCAAGCCAATGCCTCGGTACTGACCGATGCTCGCACGGCTATTCAGCCCACTCAGGCGTCTCAGTTTGCCGATGCGATCGCCAAAGCTAGATCAATTCAGTCGGGAGAACCCTATTACGAGGAAGCGCAGCAGGATATTCGCAGCTGGAGCCAGATTATTTTAGACATTGCTGAAGGGCGGGCTACTAGCGGTAATTTGGACCGGGCGATCGCCGCTGCTGGCGTCATGCCCTATGACAATGCCGAGTTCCATAAGAAAGCGCAGGAGCGAATTGCCTTTTGGCAGCAGCGTCAGCGCAGCCGAGACATTATTTTTGCAGCCAGACAAATTCCTGCTTCCGGCCAGGCCAGCACTTACCAAAAAGGCATCGTCAAGCTGCGAGAAGTCCCCATTGAGCACCCGGAGTATGAAACAGCTCAGCAGCTGGCCGACGAATGGAGCGAGCGGATTTTTAGCATTGCACAGGCTCGCGCTGCGCAGGGTAGAGCGAGCGACGCCATCCAAGCCGCTATTTTGGTACCGGCTGGCACCACTGCCTACGAACCGGCGCAGCAGGCAATTAAGCGGTGGCAGGGGTAAAGATCTCAACTAAAGCTTAGATTCTGATGGGCAATAGGGAAGGGAGTCAGTCTATTGAGGCGGTCTGCTGAAACGTGGTGCGAACGCCTGTTAGCTCATCTACTGCGTTCTGAAGCTTTGCTTCTAAAGTCTGTTTTTGGCTCATGAGCTGTTTAAACTTACGGTAGCGAGCGATCGCCGTACTCACCATGGCCATTTGCGCAGCCGGGCAAGGCTGCGATCG
>JBBSNR010000428.1:0-3016 GCA_038260635.1 Phormidesmidales cyanobacterium | reverse complement strand
GTCCCTTACTACCGAGACCTGTTTCAGCAGCAAAAGTTTCAGCCAGAAAAGCTCAAAACAGATGTCAGGTATCTCAAAGATCTGCCTTACTTAACCAAAGATGTGTTACGAGAGCAAGGCGATCGCCTGCTGCATGAACAGCTCCCTCGAACCGCCCTTCACGTCCGTAAAACAGGCGGTTCTACCGGGCTTTCGGTATTCATCTACTACGACCAAAGCGCTTTAGATTGGACGGCTGCGGCTAACTTGTTTGTGCTTGAGTGGGCGGGCAAAAAGCGCCACATGAAAGAAGTCCATTTTTCTAGCCGATTTCCAGACCCGATTCCCTATCGGGATAAAATCAAAGAATCGCTCAAATGCATCACGCTCAATCGAGCCAATATCACAACTGATACATTCGACGCTGACGCCCTACACACCACGCTCAAAGATGTTCGGCAAGCGCGTCCCTATCTCGTTCAGGGACACCCTTCAACGCTGTATATGCTTGCACTCCAAGCAGAGCAAGATAGCATTCCAACGCATGATTTGTTTCGCGTATTCGAGTCAACTGGAGAAGTGCTCGATCATAAAAAATTTAGAAAGATCAGTCAGATCTTTCAATGTGAAATTCACAACCGATATGGCAACGCCGAATTCGGAGTCGTAGCGCATACGAGAGAGGCAAATAGTCAGCATCTAGAAGTGCTTACAGATATAGTTTGGCCTGAGACTCGTTGTGGTCTAGAAAACATTGGCTTAGAAAACGCTCAAGAGCTTGTTTTTACAAGCTTAACGAACCATGCCATGCCACTGATTCGATACTGCACAGGTGATATTGGACAGCTCAGTCAACAAGACGAACGGATATTGATAAGCCAAATAGTGGGACGTGTCCACGACGTTGTGAAAATAGGTGAGAACGTCTATCCCACTCACTATATTCAGGACTTTCTTGACCGTGTTGGCGGCATTGATGAGTTTCAGCTAGAGCAAATCGATGACAAGCAGCTAAAGCTAAAGCTCGTCCTGATATCCAGTTCAGATTTAGCAAGAATACAGCATCGCATCACAAATCAGTGGGGTTCAAACATTGCCATAGAGTACATCAACGCAGACGAACTAAAACTCCAAGGATGGCGGAATAAGTTTAGGTATCTAGTGCCCTCTAGACTGGCTGAATAGTCTGATAGGTCTTCAAAACAATGTTGATGAACTTGCCGATGCGATGCGAATGGTCGCCAGCGACGCTCAGCTTCGTCAGCAGTTAAGAATCGCTGGGCTCGCGCGAGCGAAAGACTTCAGCTGGGAGAAGACAGGTCAGCAGACAGTTGACGTGCTCAAACGACTTATGTGAGCTACTTTTAGCCTAAGTCGCTTTCTAAATAAACCGTCTCATCTGCCACCTGCCAGGCCGGGTCAACGATCGCTAAAAAAACCAGCGGCTCGTCTCCGCAGCTGTGAATGTATTGCCTGGCATCGGGGGGAATGTAGACGGTGTCACCTGGGCCGACCCGCTGCGTTTCGTCATTGATGTGCATTTCGCCCTGACCGGCCAGAATGTAGTACACCTCTGAAGTCTTTAACGAGTGCGGGTCGGAGGTGTGACCAACCGGTAGCGTCGCGTGAGCCAGGCTGTAGCGCAGGGCTAGCGGCTGCTTGTCGGGGTGGAGTAGCTCTCGCAGCAGGGTGCTGTCTCCGGCGACGAATTCTTCGCAGTCTTGGAGCGCTCTGACCAGCATAAAAGGATTCCTTAGTCGTAAATTCAAATCAATTTAGCTGATTTTGCACTGATCAGTCCTTGGCAGGTAGCTTAACCTACGCCAGTCTGCGTAAAATCCACAGAAGTTCCTGACAGATGAACAAGGGTACAGAAAGCATCACTTAGCCTGCTTTCAGCGCTCCTTTAGGTAGGCAGTCATCGGGCTATCTATCCAAAATCTGGAGTCATCTGCCATGTTTAATGCTACAACCTCCATACCTATGACACTTACTGCTGGTTCTAGAGGCTCTGCCGTCAGACAGCTTCAGCATAGTCTCAATCTGCGGTTTCAGCAGCTCGGTATCCTCTCTGGGATGTCTGTGCGGGTCGATGGTTATTTTGGCCCGGAGACGCTGGCGAGTGTGAAATATTTACAGTGCGTATGCGGTTTGCCCGTGGATGGCAGGGTATGCGATCGCACACTCGCCTTCATCACTCAGGGCGCAGCCGGTTTGCCCGCTTTATCTATGGGCAGTACGGGTACTCAGGTAGCCGCCGTGCAGCAAACGCTCCTGGCCGTGCAAATTCGGGTAGTGTCAGACGGGGTCTTTGGCGAGCTGACAGCGCAGGCAGTGAAGGTTTATCAGAGTGAGCTGGGGCTTTCAGCTAGCGGTGTGATTGGGCGAGAGACGTGGGAGGTGATTGTGCGATCGCGTTTGGATGGGTTGCCCTGTGTGGCGCTGCTGCCGAATTTGTATTGAAGGGGATAGAAGGCAGGAGACGGGAGACGGGAGACGGTAGGAAATCGTTGGGTACGGCTATTTCTCGCTGTTATGATCGATAGACTGCTCAATCATTGACCGCTATGCCGCTTGATCTGCCCCGTTTTTATCGCGCTGCGAATCCCAGTCGTCCGCTGAAGGTGGCGCAGCCGGAAGATCGGCGGTATTACGTAAATTTTTCTTCGGTGCGAGGCGGCGATATCATTAGCGAGCTGGGGCGGACTATTGTTAGGCTTTCGCCCGATCAGCCGACGACTCAGCTGTTTACCGGGCATATTGGCTGCGGTAAGTCTACCGAGCTATTTCGGCTGAAGGGCGGGCTGGAGCAGCAAAATTTTCATGTGGTCTATTTTGAATCTGACCGCGACTTGGAAATGGCCGATGTGGACATCAGCGATATTTTGCTGATGATTGCCCATCAGGTGACCCAGAGCATGGAGACGGTGGGCATTCGGCTGCGCCCTACTTACCTGGAAAATTTGTTTCGCAATCTGCTGGAGACCTTGCGATCGCCCCTGGAAGTCAGCGACGTGAGTTTTTCAGTGGGCATTGC
>JBBSNR010000427.1:0-3025 GCA_038260635.1 Phormidesmidales cyanobacterium | reverse complement strand
GGCAAAAGCAGCGTTATCAATACCCTATTCCAGGCGGATCGGGCAGCGGTAGATGTGCTGCCCAGCACCGATAAAATTCAGAGCTACCGGTGGCAGGGGCAAGCCCCTGGCAGGGACAGTGAAGCGCTGACCCTGTGGGACACGCCTGGCTACGAGCAGGTGGCCCGGCCCGACTTACGCGAGCAGGTGATTGACTACGCTACCCAAGCTGACCTGCTGCTGCTGGTGACCCCGGCGCTCGACCCGGCCCTGCAAATGGATGCCGACTTTTTGCAGGAGATGCGCGCTGAGGTGAACGATTTACCGGTGATTGCCATTGTTAGCCAGGTCGATAGGCTGCGACCGATTCGAGAGTGGAGCCCGCCTTACCAGTGGCGGACCGGCTCCTGGCCTAAAGAAACCGCGATTCGAGAGGCGGTGACCTATCGGGCTGAGCAGCTAGGCGAATTTTGCCAGCAGGTGCTGCCGCTGGTGGCTCGCACCGATCAGCGAGAGGCTTGGGGAACTGATGACCTCTCGGCGGCGTTGATGGGTGCGATCGCGCCCGCCAAGCAGCTGCGCCTGGCCCGATTTCTCCGCAGCCAGAGCGCCCGCACCGCCGCCGCCGCCAAAATCATTGACCGCTACACCTTTCAAATGACCACGACCGAAGGGCTCACTAAGCTGCTCAAAAGCCCCATTCTCCAGTTCATCTCTACCTTGACTACCGGGACACCCGCTGTAGGCGTGCTCCTGACCGAAAAAATTCCGGTAGAAGATGTGCCGATTGTGCTTGGTAAGCTACAGATGGCCTATGAGCTGTTTACGCTCTTTAGCGAGGGTAGCCGCCGGCAGATGATCGGAGCGGCTAGCTTTGACCTACTGGCCCTGTGGCCGCTGCTATTGCAAAACACCCGGCCCGCAGACAAAAATGCCTGGGCCTTTGGCCACGCCCTCACCGAATACTGGACGCAGCAGATCCCAATCAGCCAGCTGGAAAAGCGCGTTGATTTTTATCTGGAGCAGGCACCGTAGCTATTCGAGCAGGGAGCGATCGCCCAGATCGCCTAAATCGGTGCCACCAATATAGAATCGCCCTCAACTTTGGCAGTGTACTGAGCGAGCGGCGCGTCTGCTGGGCCATTGACTACGCTGCCGTCGGGGTTAAACTTAGAGCCGTGACACGGACAGGCAAAGAGATCTTCTTGCCAGGCGACGGTGCAGCCGCTGTGCGTACATTTGGAGCTGAGCGCAATCAGCGCCCCGGCATTGGTAGGGTCGGCAATCACGATCACCGGTTCGCCTGCCACATCGGGATTGGCCAGATAGCCCTGCTGCTCTAGCTCAGCCGTCGTGCCAACGGGCGTAAAGTCGCCTGCTGGCGTGTCACCGCCGCTATCGGCAGTGGTTTCTGAGGGCGCAGCAGCCGTATCTTCAGCAGTGTCAGCTTCGGGGCTACAGGCAGCGATCGCTACTGGCAAAGAGGTGGCGATCGCCCCCACTCCGATCCAGTTCATAAAATCACGGCGTTTCATCGGTCATCCTCTCTAGTGCAAATATATTAGGTCAAAAATAGCTAATCCTGAAAAGCCCTCCAAAAGGGTGGCCTAGCTATAGTATCTGACATCGTTTTCAGCAATGCAGTTTTCAGCAATTTTTCAGTAATATAGTTAATAGTGAAGGTCGGCATGTTTCCCAGCAATCAGCGTTTTGAAGTTCGCCCCTGGCTGTGTTTGGGAGCGCTGAGCCTGGCTTTGATAACCGTCGCGCTACCCGGCAGCGGTAGATCGACAGCGATCGCCCAGACCCTGACCGCTCAGTTAAGCCAGCCTGTTGATTTGCCAGTCCCCACTGCTGATAGCTCACAGACCCATCGCGAGATCTTGCAGGCGATCGCCACCGCTCAGGTAGTGTACCTAGGCGAAACCCACGACGACCCGGCAGACCATATTGCTCAGCTAGAGATTGTGCAGGCACTGGGTGAGCAAAACCAAGTGGCGATCGCCCTGGAGATGTTTCAGCGCCCCTTTCAGCCAGTCCTGGACGCCTACTTAGCCGGTACCCTCACCGAAGCCGAGCTGATTGCCCAAAGCGAATACGACACCCGCTGGGCCTTTCCCTGGGAGTTTTACGCACCGATTTTACGCTATGCCAAAGCCAACCACATTCCGCTACTCGCCCTCAACACCCCCGCCGAAGTCACCCGCCAGGTCGCCCGCACCGGGCTAGAAAGCCTGACAGATGAAGACCTGAGGTATATTCCACACCTCGCTGACATCGACACCACCAATCAGGCTTACCGCGACTGGATCGGCGAAGCCTTCAGCGCTCACGGCAGCGACCACGGTCTCGACTTTGAAAACTTTTTCGCGGCCCAGGTGCTATGGGATGAAACCATGGCCGAAGGCGTCGTGCAGCAGCTCACCGCTGACCCGAATCGCCAGGTAATCGTCCTCGCAGGCGAAGGCCACGTTGCCTATGGCTACGGCATTCCCAGCCGAGTAGCCCGCCGCCTACCCGCTACTACCCAAGCCACCGTCATCCTCATACCCGCCGCCGAAGCCCCCGAACCCAACGCCGCCGACTTCTGGTGGCCCACTTCCCACTTCTAACTCCTGTCTTCTATCTCCTGACTTCTGACTCCTGACTCCCGTCTCCTGTCTAGGCTCCTTCCCCCGCCTTCGACGCCCTCAACTGCCCACAAGCCGCATCCTTCTCCAACCCCCGAGAGTAGCGCACGCTCACCGCAATCCCCTTATCTTTTAGCTGCTGAGTAAAGTCTTCTATCCGCTGGCGGCTGGGGCGCTGGTAGTCTACCTCGCTGATTGGATTATAAGGAATCAGGTTGACATGGCTCTGGAAGCCGCGCAGCTCACTGGCGAGTTCAATCGCGTGCTCGGGCTGATCATTGAGATCGGCCAGCAAAACGTACTCAAAGGTGACGCGCCTGCCGGTGATTTTGACATAGTCGCGGCACTCGTCTAGCAGGGCGGCTAGGGGATAGCGCTCGGCGCTGGGGATCAGCTTTGTCCGCAAGGTTTGATTG
>JBBSNR010000426.1:0-3036 GCA_038260635.1 Phormidesmidales cyanobacterium | reverse complement strand
TGAGGCTGAGCGATTAATTCTGACTTTGGTACAGCCGATTGACGCGGTTGAAACGGTCGATCTGACGAGCGATGTATCAGCTTGTCTGGGGCGAGTGCTGGCCAAGTCGGTCGCTAGTGACCTGGATTTTCCCCACTGGGATAATTCGGCGATGGACGGCTACGCGGTGCGGGCCAGCGACGTACAGCAATCGCCCGTCACTTTGCAGATTGTAGAAGAAATTCCTGCCGGGAAGCTGCCGCAAAAAACGATTGAGCCAGGGCAAGCAGCGCGAATTTTGACCGGGGCGATGATGCCAGCCGGGGCCGATACGGTAGTGATGCAAGAAGAGACCGAGCAGCAGGGCGATCGCGTCACCATTTTGCAGGTGCCTCAGCCTCAGAGCTTTGTCCGGCAGCAGGGCAGCTTTTACCAGGCGGGAGGAGAACTACTGAGGAGCGGGCGGGCGATCGCCCCTGCCGAAATTGCCCTACTCGCCGCCGCGCAGCAGACCCAAGTGCAGGTTTACCGGCGGCCTCGGGTAGCGATTATCTCTACGGGCAGCGAGCTGGTGCCGCCCGATCAGCCCTTACAGCCAGGGCAAATTGTCGATTCTAATCAGTATGCGCTGACGGCGCTGGTCGCTCAGACGGGGGCAATACCGTTGCCGCTGGGCATAGTCAGCGATCAGCGTAGCGCGGTGAAAGAGGCGATCGCCTCAGCGCTGGCCCAGGCCGATTTAGTCCTTTCCTCGGGCGGTGTGTCGGTCGGCGACTATGACTATGTCGATCAGGTGCTGGCTGAGCTAGGGGCGACCTTACACATTCGCGCTGTGGCCGTGAAGCCGGGGAAACCGCTGACGGTGGCAACGCTGGCTAACGGCGGTAACCCTCAGCTGTACTTTGGGTTGCCCGGCAATCCAGCATCGGCGATGGTGGGGTTTTGGCGATTTGTAGCGCCCGCGATCGCCAAGCTATCGGGGCGGCAGGGACCGTGGTCACCAGAATTTGTCTGGGCTACCGCAACGAGCGATCTATCCGCAGGCGGGCGGCGTGAAACCTATCTATGGGGTCAGCTGGTCGCTAGCGAACGGGGATACGAATTTGGTCGGGCCAGCGGCAGCCACAGCTCAGGTAATTTGGTGAACCTGGCGAATACCAACGGGTTGGGCGTGGTGCCGCAAGGTGAAACTAAAATTGCCGTAGGCCAAGCGGTACGAGTTTTAAAGGTGAGCTAGGCAACCTTTAGGAGTCCACTGGGAATCCTTTGGCGCTGAGGTTTTGGCGAGTGGTAATGTCGTGAGCAAAGTGGCAGAAACGATAGACGCTTAAGGGCCAATAGCAAACAACTGATATCAAGCAATCAATCCAATCAATCAACCAGAGATGTTGCCAGTTTTGCCAAATAGGGTAGTCTGCAATGGCACCCGATCGGTCGCCTGGCTTGAATCCGCCTTTAACATCAAACCATTGTTACAATTGGGTGATATCGCTTGAGCCGCCAGTCAGCCTGAGCAAATTTCTAAAAAGTGTTGAAGACGCGCGATCGCTAGGACAGCTATGACATCGAAATACGACGATCACAGCGCTTTTCCTGAGCGCCCGTCGGATGTGCCTGCCGACTCGCACGTAGCTGGCCAGGGTAGGCCCGCTCGCTATACCCACCGGGCCGCCAATCATCTGCCGGGGGAGGCTGGCGCGACTCGTCAGCGATCGCCGGTGCCTCAGGCGACCGCCGAAAGCGCAGGTACCAAAGGGCAGCCAGTCACCGCCCGACCAGGGATGCGCTGGCTGAAAAGCTGGCCGCTGGTCGTACTGGTGACCTTTGGCATTGTCGGCACAGCGGGAACGGTGGCGATCGTCAGCCTGTTTCGCATTCCCAACTTGCCTAACTGTCGGGCGATCTTTTGGCCGACGGCTTCGGCCTCGCTGCGGCTTCAGTGCGCCGAGTCTTACGCGGATCAGGGCGATGTGAAAAATTTGCTGGCAGCGATCGCCCTGGTCGACCAGCTGCCTGAAGACCACCCCCTGCGCTACGACATCAACCAGCGAATTGAAGTATGGGCCAACCAGGTACTGGATCTCTCTGAGCGCTCGTTTGAAGAAGGTAACCTGGAAGAGGCGATCGCCAACGCCCGCAAAATTCCCCGCAAGACTGCCGCCGCCGCCGTTGTAGAAGAGCGCATTGCTCGCTGGCAAAAGATCTGGAAAGAGGGAGAAGATCTATTCGACTCAGCGGTCGCTCAACTCAAGGCAAAAGACTTTCAAAAAGCGTTCAGCCTGCTAGTGGAGCTGCTAGATGTAGACAATCGGTACTGGTCTACCACCAAATACAACGAGCTGACGAAGCTAATTAGCCAGGCCAGGGAAGACAGTCGCGAGCTTTCTGAGGCACTGGGTTTTGCCAAAGAGGGGACGCTCAAAGGCTTTACTGAAGCGCTCAAGCGGCTAAAAAAAATTGACAAGGAGAGCGTATTTTACTCAGAGGCGCAGGGTGAGCGCAAGAAAGTCGCCAAGAAAATGCTATCTGCCGCAGAAGACCTCCTGGCGCAGCAAAAGCTGACCGATGCTCAGGCGATGCTCAGCGCTATTCCTAGCGATGTCGGGGTCAGTAAAGAAGTGACTGACTTTCAGGTGTTTGTCAGCGCTTATCAGCAGGCCTGGGCGGGCAACGCTAGCGGCTTAGAAGATGCCATTACCCGGCTCAAAACCCTCGGCAAAGACCGGCCTCTATACGCCAGGGCCCAGCGGCTAATTGCCCAGTGGCAGGGTGAAATTCGTAACGTTAACCTGCTCACTCAGTCGCAGCAGCGAGCAGATCGCGGCAGTACGACCGATCTGACGGCGGCGATCGCCATTGCCCAACAAATCTCACGCAGCTCACCGCAGTGGGACAAAGCCGCTAAGCAAATCAGCCAGTGGCAAACACGAGTCGAAACCATCGAAGATCGTCCGATCTTAGAGCGGGCAGATCAGCTTGCAGCAGTAGGCACGCCTGACAACTTGCGAGCGGCGATTCAAGAAGCACGTAAGATCTCGTCGGGTCGGACGCTGGCGG
>JBBSNR010000425.1:0-3052 GCA_038260635.1 Phormidesmidales cyanobacterium | reverse complement strand
GAATGGTCTAAGGCTCGAATGCTTTACCCTAAGCACTAGGGACAGCTGATCGCCACCGTAGATCTTCACTGAGCTGACCCGATTTCAGCAGATACTTGATATGTGCGATGCGTTGGTAGCGATCGCCCTCAAAGTCCTCTAGCGTCAGCCCCACCTGCTTATAGGCTGCATAGAGTTCTTCCACCCCTTTGCGGGCATCCCACTGAGGCTGAAACTCGGGCAGCACCCGTCTGATTTTGCTGCAATCTACCCGGTAGCATCGCTTGTCAGGCCCCGCATCCGCCGCGTATTCAATCCGGCAGCCAGGCACAATCTCTTTGACCAGGTCGGCCAGCTCCCTAATTTGATAATTGTCTTCATTGCGGCCCACATTAAACGCCTGATTGTGAACGACTTCGCGCGGAGCGTGCAGGGCCGCCAAAAACGCGCGCGAAATATCTTCAATATGAACAATCGGTCGCCAGGGGGTGCCGTCACTCTTAATAAACACTCGCCCGGTAGTAAAGGCCCAGGCAGTCAAATTATTCAGCACCAGGTCAAACCGCAGGCGAGGTGACACGCCAAAGGCGGTAGCATTGCGCAAAAATGTGGGGCTGAAGCTGTCATCAGCGAGCTTAGCCAAATCTTGTTCAGAGCGCACTTTAGAAATGCCATAGGGCGTCACCGGGTTAAAGGCTGACTCCTCGGTCAGCCAGTCTTGACCGCCCGCACCGTAGTTGCTGCAAGAAGAAGAGAAAATATACCGGCTCACCCCTGCCTGCTTAGCTAGCTCGGCGATCCGAACGGTAGCTAGATGATTGATCTCGTAGGTCAAATTAGGATTGAGATTACCCAGCGGGTCGTTAGAGAGTCCGGCCAGGTGAAGCACCGCTTCAAATCCCTGAAAGTCTTTGAGCTCGACTTCTCGAACGTCCTTTTTAATTTCTGGAATGACCGGCAGCCCTGCGCCAAACGTGCTGCGCTCATAGAGATCGCTGTCTAACCCGGTGACCTCATGTCCGGCGGCTAGCAGCATGGGCACAAGCACAGTGCCAATGTAGCCTTGGTGGCCGGTAACCAATACGCGCATCTCAAATCTCCCTGTAGATAGTTTTTTTCTGTTCTTTTCTTTAGATCCCTACTTTGGGCTGCTGCTGAATCTTCAGTGCTTCCTTAAGCGCTCCAGGTTTTCCAGGGCGCTTCCCCGGTCTCCCAAAGACTCTCTAGTCGCCGCTTGTCCCGCAGGGTGTCCATACACTGCCAAAATCCATCGTATTTGTAGGCCATCAGCTCACCGTCGCGGGCCAATTTTTCCAACGGTTCTTTTTCCCACTGCGTATCGTCACCGGCAATGTAGTCGAAAATACCGGGCTCTAAGACAAAAAAAGCACCGTTAATCCAGCCTTCTCGGGTTTGAGGCTTTTCTGAAAAGTCAACAATTTGGTTGCCCTCCAGGTCTAGATGGCCAAACCTCGCAGCGGGGCGAACGGCTGTGAGCGTGGCCAGTTTGCCGTGAGCGCGATGAAAGGCCAACAGCTCTGCGAGATTGATATCAGACACACCGTCTCCCCAGGTCAGCATGAAGGTTTTGTTATCTACATAGGGGGCCAAGCGCTTGATGCGCCCACCGGTATTGGTATAGAGCCCTGTATCTATGAGATCGACACTCCAGTCAGGGGCATCGCCCTCATGTCGATGGACAGTGCCGCTTCTGAGGTTAACGGTGAGATCGCTGTTGAGTGAGCAGTAGTCAACCATGTATTTTTTGATGACTTCGGCTTTGTAGCCCAGGGCTATAGCAAAGTCTTGAAACCCATAGTGCGCGTAATGCATCATGATGTGCCAGAGAATGGGCCTTCCCCCAATCTCAACCATCGGCTTGGGTTTTGCTACAGTCTCTTCAGACAGTCGGGTGCCGAGCCCGCCAGCTAGTATTGCCACCTTCATATCAGAACGCTTCCACTCTTACAAGTTAGTACTGCGCTAAGTAATCCACACTGGTTTTAAAGATTCCACCAGACTCAATTTATCTGAACTTCAGCTCACAGGCACCGTCAGCCAAGCTACTTGTAGGCTGTGGTCCTTGGAACTCTGAGAGATTCAGGTTTTCATTTTTATCGGTCAGTCAGGACGTGAGACAACTCTCTCTTTATATAAGAACTGTTTTTATTAACCTGCACAGCAGGCCGATTGATCAGTCTATAAACAATGTCAATTGCGGTATGCTAGGGCCTCCACAATTTTCAAGGTGTTGGACTCAGAGTGCCTAAAAATGGTGACAAGAGACGCTACAGGGGTTAATTAACCTATCGCATTTTGCCATTTCTTCTCGACTACTTAACTAAACATTTCCAGCCGGAAGAACTGAAATAAAGTTACCAAGGTGTCTTTCCCAATTTTTAGAAGGCGCTTTTACTTTACTTAATCTTCATACTCTGGCAAGCTCTCGTCAATATTCAGCGAATAGATAGCTTTTGCGGCTGAGCGTCTGTACCTTGGGTTGCTAAAACTTGGGTTGCTAAAAATAGAAGCCTGGGACAGAATATTTGCGTTTTAATAGCCGTTGCGATCGCCCTCTATCGTCAGCCCTAAAATATCTCGGTTGTATCGCTCTGCTGCTAGTAACACTTGAACGCCGTGCTGCTGACATAGCTCAGAGAGCGTGTGTAAGTACACTAAGCGCTGCTCTAAAAGAAGTTCATCGCCTGAAGTCACTTCGCCTATCAGTGGGTTTACAGGTTGAGCGGGGTCGTAAGTGCTGAGCGATTCTAAACAGGCGGTAAACCCTGAGCTAGCTAGGCCATAGATCAAATGCTTTGAAAGGCGAGCATCGGGCCGGGCCAGGCGTTCATTTTTGCTGACAGCGTTGGGCAGATCGCCCGGATAGAAATATCCGCCGTGGGTGTCAATTTTGCCACCAAAGTAGTCGAGGGTGAGCAGAAAGCAATCGAAAAAAGTGAGCGATCGCTTGCCCAGCGCCCGACTTAACAGGCCGACTTTTTTAGGCGATCCTGGCTGACGACTGGGCACGCTCTCCTGATAGTCGGTGCAGTCGAAGACGGTGAATAGTTCG
>JBBSNR010000424.1:0-3060 GCA_038260635.1 Phormidesmidales cyanobacterium | reverse complement strand
TGTGACCATGGCATTTTCCACGGGCGTATTGAGAATGCTCACCTTTAAAGGCGGATACTCAGCGTTGCCCAGGTTTGTCTGGGCGGCATCTGTCTGCGCGACATCTGCCTGCAAATCGGCCAATAGATCGCTGAGATAGGCAATTCGGCGATCGCTCTGATCGACGCCAAAAGTTGCAGAAGCCACCAGCGCAGCGCCGATTTTCTCCTCAGTTTTGGGGCCAATGCGCACCGCTAGCTGACTGGCGACCAGACCCAGACCGCCATAGATCAATGCGCCCACACAGGCCACCGTCGCCAGCAGATAGGCCGCATTCACCAGCGGATGAACCGGGGTGACATTCACCTCTTCGGTAATTTCTTTAGGAATGTATTGCATACAGCAGCTGCCAGCTCACTGACCGGCTAGCGAATCGCGGTTCCGTAGGCCATAATCTCTACGGCTGCCAACCCGCTGTTATTGGTCTGACCGCCAATGCTCGATGTTTCAAAGCGCACATTGACGACTTGAGAAGCGCCCCAGGCGATCGCTTCCTCTTTCATCCGCAGCAAAGCCTCCCGGCGACCGCGATCTATCAGGCTTTCGTACACCGTCATGCGCCCCCCGACCAGATTGCGCAGCGTGGCTGAGAAGGTTTTAAAGTAGTCGTTGGCGACGACCACGCTGCCGACAAACATCTGAGTCTCATGGGCATACGGTAGGGCCTGCTTCGCGCCAAAAGTAACCATCGGGACATGCAGCGTTTGCTTTTCTCGGGCCTTAATCGATATATAGTGCTGCTGCTCAAAGTACTGGCCAGCAAAAAAGCCCACGCCAATCAAGACTAAAAAGACTATCAGTTCCATTGCGTTACTCCTATCGCACCTTGACGGCTGTACCATAGGCAAACAGCTCTGCCGCCCCTGGTGCCACCGAAGAGGTCGCAAAGCGCACGTTAACTACGGCATTTGCGCCGAGCTGCTGAGCCTCCCTTACCATCCGCTCGACCGATTCTTTGCGGGCCTCTTGCAGCAGCTCGGTATAGCCTTTCAGTTCGCCCCCGACAATATTTTTCAGCCCGGCCATAATATCTTTGCCGACGTGCTTAGCTCGAATGGTGCTGCCCTGAACCAGTCCGTAGTGCTCGACAATTTCTTTGCCAGGAACCCCTTCTAAAGTGGTGAGGATCAGGGCTTTGCTAGAGAGTGCAGTCATACCGGATTACTCCAAAACGCTTTAAGACACTTCAACATGAAAGGTTGATGTACCGGATTAAGATGCCCCGCTTTGAAAGTTGCCTACCGATCAGGTTTTCTAGCTGGTCTGAAGATAGGTGGCAAAAAATGCGGTGGTTTTCTCCCAGGCATCTTCGGCAGCGGCGACATTGTAGTTTTGCCCAGAGGGATTGGCAAAGGCATGGCCCACGCCCGGATAGAGATTGATACTGACGGTCTTACCCAAGTCGGTCATTCTAGATTCAAAAACCTCTACATCTTCAACGGGAATGGAGGTATCGTCTTCACCAAAGAAACCGATGACGGGCATGTCTAACCCGTCTAGGGCCTCGGGTGCCAAAATTAGCTGACCGTAGTAAATGGCGATCACATCCAGGTCGTTCAGCAGCAGGCCCGCACGTAAGGACCAGCCGCCGCCAAAGCACCAGCCAATAGAGCCGATTTTAGGAGCGCTATAGTCCTCGGTTAAAAACTGGGTCGCCTGGGTGAGATTGTCCTGGGTCGGGCCAGGGGCATCCATCACAGAGCGTATCAGCTCGCGGGCCTGCCCTGGGTCAGTGGCAACCTGCCCGCCGTAGAGGTCAACGGCCAGCACCGTGTAGCCTTCCCCAGCGAGCCTGCGGGTCATGGCTTTGATATTGTCGTTCAGGCCCCACCATTCGTGAATGGTAATCAGCGCGGGTAGGGCGTCAGTCGTCGGATTTTTGGGCCGAGCCAGGTAGCCATTGACGGGCTGACCTTCTACCGTGGCGTAGACTATTTCTTCGCCGGTGACCGGCACGCTGGGTTCAGCGATCGCAATCGGCGTCGGCGTTGGCTGATCGCCACTGTGCTCCTCAGCCAGCTTCTCCATGCTGTCAGCGGTATCAGCACTTTGACTTGGTTCGATGTTGGTGCTGGGATTACTGGCGCAGGCTTGGAACAGTAGGGCCAGCGACAGCGCCAGGGCAAATAGCGTCCCCCACAGCGATCGCCCAGAGTTCCACTTGAAGAAACGCATCAGCTGCCTTTATCCGAATAACGACTTATCAATCATGCTAGCTAGGCGGCCTAAGCGAGCCAATTCTTTAAGAAAGTTTCCAACCACCGATCAACTTCAGCGCTGTAGAGACGGTGGTTTTGCAGCTGCACCGGGCCAGTCTGCGTATCGGGTGCGCCAATCAGATCAGCGCCATTCGTGCTCCAAAAGTCCACCATTTCGGTCGTCATCTCAGGGTGAAATTGTAGGCCATAGGCGCGATCGCCCCACCGAAAAGCCTGATTGGGAAAAGTATCGCCCCGCGCCAGCAAAACCGCCCCCGCTGGCAGCTCAAACCCCTCTTTGTGCCACTGATAAATCTTCATCTGAGGCGGAAACAGGTCTTTCCCTGCCGCCGTTGCATAGACCGAATAATAGCCAATCTCTTCTAAAGCATCGTTGTGGTGAGTCACTTTGGCCCCTAGCACCTTAGCCAACATCTGCGCCCCCAAACAGATGCCCAGATAGGGCAAATCAGCGGCCAGCACCTGCCGAATCCAGTCCAGCTCTTTGTGTAGGTAAGCCTCGTCGTCGTTGACGCTCATCGGCCCGCCAAACATCAGCGCCGCTGCATAGTTTTCCAGGTCATCTGGCAGCGGCTCACCCAAAATAGGCGCACGAATATCCAGCTGGTAGCCTCTCGCTGTCAGCTTGGCACCGACTAATCCGGCAACAGAGGTCTCTTTATGAATGATGGTTAGGATTTTGTGAGGGCTGGGTGCTACAGAGGCCATGGCGCAGGTTTATAGATACGTCTATACGAGTATTACAAGTAATACAAGGCTACCTGCTGGGGCAAGGTAGAAACCGATACCAATTATGAGCGCA
>JBBSNR010000423.1:0-3061 GCA_038260635.1 Phormidesmidales cyanobacterium | reverse complement strand
TAATTGGGAGTCTTGCCAATTGAGTTGAAACTGCTGCAACCATAGAGAGAGTCCTATTTCTGATAGACGAAAAGCGACCCATCCTGGCCGCTGAGTTTCTATCTCAAATTCGGACCATAATTGCAGCAGCAAAGCAAAGTCACGATTCCTGTGATCTGAGTCACCTTTCAGATGATTAAATCGAAACTGATTGAGCCGACTAACGGCCTGCTGCGAAACCTCTGAAAGGTTTGAAAAATGGGGAATTTCAGGGTCTTTTGCCAGCATCTGAGGAAGGGCAGAAGTGTAGAGAACCGAGGCAGTGTTTTGCTTTTTTTGCAGGGGTATTTTCTGCCAATATAACCGTTGCCCGACAGCACTAGCTCTACTATTTTTACCAGAAGCATTGGACTGAATCTTATTAGTATGTAAAAAATTGATGAAGCTGGACGCCTCTACTTCGGCCTTGTCAGATAGGGCTCTATCTAAGCAATACAGTAAAGTACATCTAAGCGATAAGATCGTCACTGCTCTAGTAACCTTATTGAGGGATGTTAAAGCACTTTGGCAAGGGAATGTCTCCTGAATTTTACGGGCATCTTTCAATATTTATTTTCGGACTCTCTCGGTAAATGCTGAAGTAGTTGTAAAGAAGGAAATTTCATCATACAAAACCCAACAATATATATTAGTCTACTTACAATATTCGCGCACTTGGGTCTGATTACTGTAAGTACTGTTACGCAGTTACTGAGGTGACGACTGTGTGGATGTTAGCCATTGAATGTCCTTTGTTTGTCCTTTTTTTGAAGATGGCTGCGCGAGATCACCATTGGACAGCCCCTATCTGAATAGAGAGGTCAGTCCTAGTCACCCGTGGAATTACGGATAGCTAGGAACCAGTCGCCCGCCATGCCTGTGCTGCGCTCAAAGTCACGCCATTATTCACAACATTTAGATGACACTATCTACTACTACAGTTAAACCCAATTCCAGTATCGCCAACATGTCTCCTCCCCCCCAACCGGCCCCTCAGCCGGCCATTCAGTCGGCCCCTCAGCCAGCCCTTCAGCCAGATAGCGCCCGCCCTTTTCTAGCATGGCAGCGCATCTCTGATTGGGCAGCTGAGCATTACCGCTGTCGCACCTTCAATAAAGACGAAAAAATCCCGGCTCGGCCTGGGCTGCTTTATCTGGTGCAAAAAGGTTCGGTGAGGCTGCTGGGCAATGCTCAAGTCAGTGCCACCATCAAGAAAAAAAGCAGTGCGTCGCGAATGCCGGTAGTCGCAGCTGAGGAGGCATTTTTAGGGTTTGTGGGGGCCGGTCAGCCGTTTGAAGTGGTCGCTCAGCCACCATTTACCTTGCAAAGCTTTGCCCATGTCGATCAGACTACGGTGATCTGGCTCTATTGGAACGACCTGGATACCTGGCCTCACTTTCAAAAAGAGGTGCTGGATGCTTTTCGCAAGCAGCATCAGCGTAAGTTGCTCTGGCTAAGTACGTTGGGACAGCGTCGGACGATTGATCGGCTCTTGGGCTTTTTGACCCTGCTGATTGATGAGCATGGTGAACAAGGTGAGCAGGGCTACTATCTGCCGTTTCCACTGACCCATGCCCAAATTGGGAGCGCTATTGGCTCGACTCGGGTCACGGTTACCCGGCTGATGGGTAAGCTGCGCCAGGGCGGAATGATTCAGAGCTACGGTGAGAATCTGATTTGTATTCCCCACAGTGCCGATTGGAAGAAGCAGGGCTAGCGCTGGCTTGTGTGGTCTTGGCTTGCTTATAGCTGGGGCCGCTGAACCCGTAGCAGTAGAGAATTAAGCACAACGGTCACTGAGCTTAGGGCCATCAGACCGCCCGCAAACCCAGGGTTTAGAGACAGGCCATAAGCGGGTAAAAAGGCACCTGCGGCTAGCGGAATGCAGACCAGATTGTAGGCAAAGGCCCAGAACAGATTTTGGCGGATTTTATTAAAGGTGGCTCGGCTGAGCTGAATGGCGGCCAGCACATCTGAGAGGGTATCGCGCATGAGCACGATGTCGGCGGTTTCCATCGCGACTTCGGTGCCCGAATTGAGCGCAATGCCAATGTCTGCTTGGGCAAGGGCTGGGGCGTCGTTAATGCCGTCGCCGATGAAACCAACGCGGTGACCGTTTTTTTGTAGGTGGGCGATCGCTCTCACTTTCTCTTCAGGGGTGACTTCGGCCTGCACATGGGCCGAGTCGAGGTTGAGCGCAGCGGCGATCGCCATCGCCACAGCCGCACTGTCCCCACTTAAGATTTTCACCCCTAAGCCCAGCGATTGAACCCGCTGGATTGTCTCGGTCGCCTCCGGTCGCAGCGCATCTGCCACCCCAATTAGACCGATTGGCTGCTGCGCTGTAGCGATAAAGACCGCTGTGCTACCAGCCTGTGCCAGGGCATGAGCAGCGCTGCGGGTTTGCTCATCTACCACGCAGCCATTTTTTTTCATCCATGCCAGATTGCCCACAAAGAACTGGGCGGTTTCGCTGTCGGTAGTCACGTTAGCGGCAACGCCGAAGCCAGCCTGGGTGTGAAAGTCCGCTGCCAGCAGCAGGGCCAGTTTTTTTTGGTCAGCGGCCTGCTGAATGGCGAGCCCTAGCGGATGGCGGGTGCCGCTTTCGACGGTGGCGGCGATCTGTAGCAGCTGGTCGGCTGAGAGGGCGGGTGTCAGCGACTGGCAGTCAGTCAGCTGAGGCTTACCGGTAGTCAGCGTACCGGTTTTGTCAAATACCAGCGTATCCAGGCCGCGAGTCGCTTCTAAAATGTCGCCGCCGCGAATCAGCAGCCCCTGCTCTGCGCCCATGCCGGAGCCGACCAAAATAGCGGTGGGCGTGGCCAGGCCCAAAGCGCAGGGACAGGCGACCACAACGACGGCGATCGCCAGCTTCAAACTAACTAGCAGCCGAGAGGAACTCGTGACCAGCAGCTCCCCGGTCGGCTCCATTGCGCTGTGAACCTGGCTGTGATGGGCGTGGGCAACTACAGCGGACAATATCTCAGGCCACAGAGGGAGCCCGACAAAGTACCAAAAGCCAAAGGTCAGCGCCGCACAGGTG
>JBBSNR010000422.1:0-3071 GCA_038260635.1 Phormidesmidales cyanobacterium | reverse complement strand
TTTTGCCGACTGGGTGAGCGAGCTGCCCAATCTGCGGTGGATTGTGGGGCAGCGGCCACGCGAGGTGCTACGTCAGGGCGATCGCATCACCGGCGTCCAGTTTGACCAGCTGACTGTGCAGGCCAAAATTACGTTAGATGGCACCGAACTAGGCGATTTGCTAGCGCTAGGTGAAGTGCCCTACCGCTGGGGCTGGGAGACACAAGGGCAGGCTCAATCCAAGTGTTTTGAACCCAGCGCACCCAGATCACTGAGCGATCCGTCCGATCCGCTCTATGCCATTACTCAGCGCTATCCAGTCCAATCGCCCACCTGGGTCGTCGTCATGCAAGACTACGGCGAAGGCCAGCGAGCTCCGCTGATCGAAGCCCCGCCTCAGGTGTCGCCAGACAGTGATTTTGAGGGCGCTTGGGCTGGCTACGACACTGCCGATATCTCAGCGGGCGAGCATTGTCTCAACTATGGCCGGTTGCCATGTGATTGCTTCATGATCAACTGGCCTCATCGCGGCAACGATTATGGCGTTGGTCTGCACCGCCTAATTGAGTCGGCATCGGCCCGGCTTCAGTACCAACAAGAAGCGCGGTGGCACAGTCAGTCTTTTGCCCGCTACATTCAAGCTCAAATGGGCGGGCGCTACGGCCTGGCTGAGGGCGTATTTCCGCCCACAGATCGCTCACCGAGCGGCGCTTTTGCACTGATGCCTTACTATCGCGAGAGCCGTCGGCTAAAAGGACTGGTGACGGTGTGTGAGGGCGATATTTTGCCGGTAGAAGGCGGACAGACGGCGGCGCTACCGGTAAACGATGCGGGTGAAATGAGTGTGATCGCCTTTGGCAATTACCCTAACGATCATCACTATCCGGGCTTTGAAATGCCTTTGGCCCCTAAAGCTATTCGCTGGGGCGGCAGATGGACTGGAACGCCATTTACTATTCCCTATGAGGCGTTAGTGCCAGCGACAGTCGATGGCCTATTGGTGTGCGAAAAAAATATTTCGGTATCTCATATTGCCAACGGTGCGACTCGCTTGCAGCCTGTGGTATTAGGCATTGGTCAGGCCGCAGGGATGGCGGCAGCGCTCTGCGTGGAGCAAGGGTGCCAGCCGAGGGATCTGGTGAAAGATGGGGGAGTGCGATCGCTCCAGACCGCGCTAATTGCCGATCCTACTGCCCCAGCCGCAGTTGTTCCGCTATTCAACCTGCCGCCAGAACACCCTCAGTGGCAGGTCTGCCAGCAGCAATATCTAGCCCAGCCAGCAGACTACCCGGCCAGCGGTTACCATCCTTTTGCCAGCGCCTGGACAGGACAAAAGTCAGGTTTGAGTCCTTTTTCCCATCAAATTTTACTTCAAGGCGAGTTTAGCCATACCGCTAATAATCAGTACGAACTTCGCCAAAGTGCAATAAAGAAACTCCCCTATCGCGTTCCTTTACTAACAATTAGATCGGAAATTACGGAGGTTTTTTCAAATACGTTAGAGGGTCAACAAGTGCAGCTTCGAGGTGTATGGAATTCAGCTGGAAAATGGCTGCTCTGTGAGCAAATCTACCCACTGTAAGTATGTCAATTCTTCACATAGATTGTCCTGACTTTATAGAGAAACAGCGTAACAGTGAATAACGACTTGGAAATCACTTAGCAACCATGCTGACTTCTTATCACTACTTGCTCGGCGGCCTGATCACTGTTTCTTGTGCCACTGGCACCCTCGCTCACAGCGTAGCCACTTTACAAATATCTCCAGTCCCCGAGCAAAGGCAGAGCGAGTTTATTCAGGTCTCTGACCGGGGCAGCGGTCGTCTGAGTAACGACCCAGCCGGAGCTCCCGATGCAGATGAGGAAAAGGGCCCGCTGGCTGATCGGGGCAGCGGTCGCTTCCGCCCTTACTCTCTATAGATTTTGTTTGCGATGTCTATAGTTGCGGTCACCAATGCTTTCAGGATAGCTAATAGGAGCTTGACCGTTTTTCCTCGGGTTTCTCTCAACAGAGTCCCGCGAGTCACTAATTGGGAATGGCTTTTATTAACTGGCTACCGCAAAGGTGTAGAATATGGGCTAAGTAAAGGTTTCTTAAGGAGCTGTTTTCACCGGTGTAGCTGTTGATACTAGCTCCTCTGGTTGGCAGCCTATCAGACTGTTCTTTTCCATCCGTTTTCTGTGCATTCTATATATTAAGCACTTACGCTTGATTGAGTTTTGATGACCAGCAACACCGATTTAGTAAAGAAACTAGAACCCAGCGCCATTGACGAAATCATGATGTATCTAGCCTTCAGTGCCATGTGCACAGGCGGACATCGTCACGGCGCTTTTTTAGATGCAGCAGCAACAGCAGCCAAATGCGCTATCTACACCACTTATGTAGAGCAGGGTAAAAATCTGCGCATGACCGGCCACCTGCACCACATTGAGCCTAAGCGAGTAAAGGCAATCGTTGAGGAAATGCAGGCTGCGCTAACTGAGGGCAAGCTGCTCAAAATGTTGGGCTCGCAGGAGCCAGGCTACCTGATTCAGCTGCCGCACGTTTGGTTGCAGCAGTATCCTTGGCTGCCAGGAGAGTTTCGGGTGCCGGGTACCAGCCTCAGCACTGACGAAAAACGTCAGGTAGAAGCGAAGCTCAAAGCGGCTGACCTGCCTGAAATGCTGCCTGATGCTCAGCTGCTTAACGGTTTTCAGTTCATGGATCTGGTGGATTACCTTCACACCCGGTCACAGTCAACGTTGCCAGAAGACCGCCGGATGCAGCTGAGCGATGCGCTAGCTGAGCACATCAGGCGGCGCTTAATTTATGCAGGTACGGTCGCTCGAATTGATTCCCCTATGGGTGGAATGCCTTTCTATGCGCTGACCCGAGCTTCTTACTCGCCGGTAGGTGAAGAAGAGCGCACCTACACCATGATGGATGATACGGCCCGCTACTTTCGGCTGATGCGAGAGTGGGCAAACTCTCAGCAGGGCACTCGCCGCATTTTAGAAGAACTCAATATCCCCAGCGAAAACCGGGAAGCCGCCTTCGATGAACTTGACCAGATAATCAGTAAGTGGGCTAACAAGTACCACACGATAGG
>JBBSNR010000421.1:0-3079 GCA_038260635.1 Phormidesmidales cyanobacterium | reverse complement strand
CTCACGGTCGATACAGACTGGCTGCCCACCGGCAAAATCTCGGTAGGCATTACTTCGGGAGCCTCTACGCCAGACAAAGCCGTCCAAGAAGTGATCGAGAAAATCTTTGCGATCAAAGCCCGCATTCCAGCAGCAGCGGGCTGAAATCACGGGGGATGACAAGCTGATAAAGATCAGTAAGGACTCACTGGCGCTGCAAACAGCAGCACCCAGCAGCAGGCCAACCCTAGCGCTATTCCGACGGACATTAAACTCATCATATTCAGTCAGGGCTTGTCTATATCTTAGCGGGGGCCATCATGGGGTAGCTGCTCCCAGTCGGGGTCTGTCTGCATCAGCCAATCTTCCCCAACGCGGATGGTGATGTCAGAATCGAGATCGCCAGTGGACTCGGAGACAACCTGGCCCACATCGAGAGCAGTCTGAATGGCTTGCGCGCTGCCTAAGTCGCCGCGCTGGGCGACTATCGCTGTTTTGAGGTCCACATCAGACCAGTCCTGCATCACATATACATTATAAAAGCCCTGATCCCGCAGGTGCTCGGCCATTGAGTAGCTGGCCTGCTGGTCATCGGTAGCGTTTTGTACGGCGATGCGTAGCCCGCTCAGGTCTCTATCTGAAGGGGGCTCATAGTAGTTGGTGCCATTGCTCGCGTCGGCGACCAGTTCGGTTTGCTGCGTGTCAAAGTAAGTGCGCATCAGGTCGCTGCTGGCCGTTTGGTCAGCTATCCAATAGCTGGCCGTGTATTCCTCGGGGGTGCTAAATCGCCCCGGCAGCATCACCATATGCAAATTTTGGCTATCCAGGTCGAGGGCAAATCCGGCGAGGGCCAGCATTTCTTCTGGGGTCAAGTTGGTATCAATATGGCGCTGAAGCACGCGAACAATCTGCGGTAGCTTAGTAATCACAGTCGGATTAGTCAGCCGCTGGCGCAGAGCTTTGAGCAAGATTTGCTGCCGCTGCACCCGGCCAATATCGCCATAGGCATCCTGACGAAAGCGGGCAAACTGCTCTGCTTCATCCCCATTGAGCGTTTGCAAGCCCTGCTCAAGGTCAATTAATAGCCCTTGAGTTTTGTCTTCGTAATGCATGGGCTTGGGCACCAGCACCTCAACGCCGCCTACCAAATCAACAATTTCCCTAAAAGCGCCTGTACTAACCCGCACGTAGCGGTCAATCGTCACCTCGTTGAAATTGTGCATGACCGTCTGAGCGGCTAGCTCAGCGCCCCCCTCGAAGTTGGCCTGGTTGATTTTCTCAACGCCATAACCGGGAATTTCTACTCGGGTATCGCGAGGAATAGACAGCACATTGACGATTTTTTCTTCCGGATTAACGCGGGCTAGCAGCATGGTATCGGTGCGGCCTACCAAGTCATCGGGCTCAGCGCCATCGACATCGCGAGCCTCGTCTAAACCCATAATTAGGATATTGACCGGGCGAGAGACCTGATAGCGAAAGCCCGAGCGCCACAGATCGGCTAGCGGTGGCGCAACGGTTTCACCCCTGACCTGGCGAGGCAGTGGAAAGGTAAGAACCGCTATTGCCCCCAAACCCGCTGCCCCCAGAGCCGTCGCGCCAAATACGGCTGCCCAGAGCGTTCCCCGCAAGACCCTCCGCCAGGGCGATCGCTGAGCAGCCGGTTGATCAACCCGAACGAGGGCACTGCTAGACGTGTGAGAAGGGGGCTGGAGTTGGGGATTCGCGGGTGGCTTAAGGTCTTGAGAATCCGCTGAGCCTGCGTCTAAGTCGGTGTCTAAGTCGGTGTCTAAGCTGGCGTCTGTCAAAAGCGCCGAGGGCACTTCAGCGGGGGGCGTGGCCTCTTGATCGTTTGGCGGGATAGTCATGCTGAGCCACGAGCGGCGTAAGGGTTGGCAATGGCGGAAGATGAGCTGCTTTAGCCTACGCTCTTAGCTGCAAAACAAGCTCAGACTATGAACTTATCAAATGTTGCCTGACCAAATAGCTATCTATAAGACAGATATTTGCCTAAATTTGAACGTCCTAATAAATCAGCCTGTACCCGGAGGGGGTTAGTTATGCCGATTGAAGTGAATGCTCTAATAGCAGCGCCGATACAGAAAACCCGGAAAATTTAGGAAAATTTGCGAACTTTGTAAAACTGTATTTTATTAATTAATTGTTAAGGCATTATAGCTTGTGATTTCCGCCGTAGCGGTTAGGATGAACCGGAATCTTTTGATAGCACAGTGTACGGTATGTCGCGCTTTATCCCGATAATTTTGGCTGGTGGCAAAGGGGAACGCTTTTGGCCAGTGAGCCGACTGCAGCGCCCTAAGCAATTTCTCTGCTTGGATGGGGGCGATCGCTCCTTGCTCCAGGCCACTGCCGACCGACTTTTACCCCTAGCCAGCTGGGATTCACTGTTTGTGATTACCGCTGCTCATTTGGCAGAGGGCGTCCGTCAGCAGCTGCCCGATATTCCCAACGCCAATATTTTGGTCGAACCGCAGGGGCGAGATACTGCGCCAGCAGTGGCCTGGGCGACGCTAGAAGTCGCTAGGCGCTACGGCGACGATGCCGTCTGCGGCTTTTTCCCGGCTGATCACTACATCACAGACGAGGTGCGCTATTGCGATACGCTGCGGGCAGCAACCGAGCTGGCAGTAAAGCAGGGGGCGATCGCCACGCTAGGCATTAACCCCACATTTCCTTCCACAGGCTATGGCTACATTGAGCAAGGCCGGGCCTCCGGCAGCTTTAGCGCGGGCTGCGTCACCGACTTGAGCGCTTATAAAGTCAGCCGCTTCACCGAAAAGCCAGACAAAACCACCGCCGAAGACTTCATGCGCAGCGGCAAGTACAGCTGGAATAGCGGCATCTTTATCTTTCCAGCTGCCGTCATGATTGGGGAGCTGAAAGACCACGCCCCCGCCATGACCAACGCCTTAATGGAAAAGGGCGTAGATGCCTACGCCACCTTAGAAAAGCTCAGCATTGACTACGCGGTAATGGAAAAAACCGACCGCGCCTACGTCATGCCCGCTAGCTTTGGCTGGGATGACCTGGGCGATTGGAATGCGATTGAGCGGCTGATGAAAGGCGATGCCGACAATGT
>JBBSNR010000420.1:0-3089 GCA_038260635.1 Phormidesmidales cyanobacterium | reverse complement strand
TGCGACCTATCCTCATTTCTGTGCTGACTTACCTATTCCTAAGTTGTGTCAACCGTGTCCACTTCTGCTATTACTAAAGTTCTTTTACAAGACCCCACCAGGTTAGAGAGTCGGCTCAAGGAAATTCCTCAGGAGCCGGGGGTCTACTTTATGAAGGATGAGACTGACCAGATTCTCTACATTGGTAAGTCTAAAAGCTTGCGTTCGCGCGTTCGCTCATACTTTCGGGAGGCGGCTCATCACCATTCGCCCCGCATTGCCACCATGGTGAGCAAGGTCGCAGAAATTGAGTTTATCGTCACCGATACCGAAGCTGAAGCTTTGGCCTTGGAAGCTAACTTAATCAAGCAGCATCAGCCTCACTTCAACGTGCTGCTCAAAGACGATAAAAAGTACCCTTACCTCTGCATCACCTGGTCAGAAGACTATCCGCGCATTTTTATCACCCGCCAGCGCCGTAAAAACGCTAAAAACCGCTACTACGGTCCTTATGTCGATACCGGACTGCTGCGGCGGACGCTGCAAATTGCCAAGCGCATTTTTCCACTGCGCCAGCGCCGCCAGCCTTTATTTAAAGATCGACCCTGTTTGAACTACAGCATTGGCCAGTGTCCGGGCGTATGTCAGCAGCTGATTACCCCAGAGGACTATCACAAGATAGTGCAGCGGGTGGCGATGGTGTTTCAGGGGCGATCGCACGAGCTGATTGACATTCTCACGGCTCAGATGGAGCAGGCCGCCGAAAATCTAGACTTTGAAAAAGCTGCGATTATTCGCGATCAGCTGAAGGGATTGGAAACGCTTAGCGCTAATCAGAAGGTTGCCCTGCCCGACGATACGATTTCTAGAGATGCGATCGCGCTCTCTGCCGATGATCAGCACGCCTGCGTACAGCTATTTCAAGTGCGAGCCGGTCGCTTAGTGGGGCGTTTAGGCTTTGTCGCCGATGCCCAGTCCGGCACGCCCGGCGAGATTTTGCAGCGTGTGCTAGAGGAGCACTACCGGCTGGTAGACCCCGTTGAAATTCCTGCCGAAATTTTGGCTCAGCACGCGCTGCCTGATGGCGACATGCTGGCAGAATTTTTGAGCGAGCAAAAAGGCCGCAAGGTAGCTATCGAAACGCCCCAGCGCCAGATGAAAGCCGAACTGGTTGAAATGGTAGAGCGCAACGCTCAGTATGAGCTAGCCCGCACTCAGCGGTTTGCTGACCGCAACAATCAGGCCATGCAAGACCTGGCCGAGCTAGCCGATTTGCCAGGCCCACCCAAGCGGATTGAGGGCTACGATATTTCGCACATTCAAGGGTCTGATGCGGTGGCTTCTCAGGTCGTATTTGTCGATGGTCTGCCAGCCAAGCAGCACTACCGCCACTACAAAATCAAAAACCCCACAGTGACCAGCGGCCACTCCGATGACTTTGCCAGCATGGCAGAAGTGATTCGTCGTCGCTTTCGCCGCTACGCTGAAGATTCTGCTTTGCAGCGTGTGGGCAATCCTGACTGGCCCGATCTGGTGATGATTGACGGCGGTAAAGGTCAGCTGTCAGCGGTAGTCGCCCAGCTAGAGGAAATGAATCTGCTGGGCGAACTGCGGGTCGTGAGCCTGGCTAAAAAGCGCGAAGAGATCTTCTTGCCCAACGAAAAGGTTTCTTTAGAGACCACCGCTGAGCAACCCGGTGTGCAGCTGTTGCGCCGTCTGCGAGACGAGGCGCACCGATTCGCGGTGAGCTTTCACCGCAGGCAGCGGACTGACAGAATGCGGCGATCGCGCCTGGAAGACATCCCCGGCTTGGGCCACCACCGGCGGAAGCAGCTGCTGGCCAGCTTCCGTTCGATTGACTACATCCGTGAAGCTTCACCCCAACAGCTCACCACAGTAGACGGCATCGGCCCTCAGTTGGCCCAACAGATTTACGAATACTTCCACCCTTCTGCGGTATCTTAGGCCAGCTGTAGCGTTAGCCGTCTGTTTCGTGTTTTAAGAATGTCCCTATAACCATGGGGAAACATGTTGAGAAGCGTAACGTTAATGAGAGGGAATATAAAGCAAACCTTTTATTTGCAAGCGCTTAAAACGGATAGTCGGGGATCGCTAGCGCCTTTTTAGCACGCATAAACACTTATCTATCCTTGGCCCTTCAAGAGTTCTAGCAAGTTGGGGATCGGCCTTATGGTGGGCGATCCCCGGATCTTGTATATCTTTAGGTTCTTTGCAGCTGCTCAGATAAGTTGCCATAATGAATGAGTTAATCAATTGATGCCGCAACCCAAAAGTCTATAAGCAATATGCGACTAGATTTTAAGAAACGATGTCATTGACCTTTGAATTAAGTCATCAGAACTATGAAGGCCATGGAAAGACCGGCGAAGTCCTTTTTGGAGTCTTTTTTATCGGAAGAGCCCAAAAAGGTACCTGCGATCGCTACTGTTCAGAGAGTGCACTGCCCTACTTGCGGTGCCCCGGCTGAACGCTACCATCTTAAAGAAGATGGGATTATGCGCACCCAGTGCCCTCGCTGCGACTATTTAATGAGCATCTATGTTGAGACGGGCCGAGTTATCGAGGCCTATGCCCCCAGTTTCTCTCCTGCCGCTCTAGCAGCTTCTCCAGCAATGGGGTAGGGCAAAAAGCGCTAGACCCGCAAGTGACGACCCAGTAAGTTGCAGGTCTAGCTCAGCCACAAATAAAAGCGCACCTCAGTAACGGGGGGCGCTTTTATTTGTTTGGCGTTATCTTTTATAGCGGTTGATTTGCTTAAAAGAGATCCGTGATCCCAACGGGCAATTTATCGATTGCAGTGATCATCAGGTCTCAATAGTCGTTTGCCGGACGCCGGGCATCTATCGCGATTTTGTACAGAGATGGCTGCGAATACCCCAGTGAGCCTTTATCTGAAGGGGACTGGACGATAGAAACAGTTTAGCGGCAAAGTCTAGCGGCGAATGAGCGCCTGCTTAAAGGCAACCAGCGCTTCAGCCGGTTCTACCTGTTTATCCGCACTTCTGTTCTGAAGGCTGTTGAGGCCCAGCAAAATATATAGGACCAGTGTAATAGTGGTAGCCTGTGTTAATCTGACGAACATTTGTAAT
>JBBSNR010000419.1:0-3093 GCA_038260635.1 Phormidesmidales cyanobacterium | reverse complement strand
GCTTAAGGTGCTAACCAGGCCAGTGTGGTTGAGTAATAGTGCAGTCAAGCGCCCAGTAATGCCGTGGTTTCTGTTGAGAAAGAAAACGTCAGTGTTGAGCACTTGTTGAACCCGTCAGCGGTTACAGTCACCAACCTGAGTAAAAGTTTTAAGGGCATTCCGGCTTTGCAGCAGGTGAGTGTTACAGTTTGCAGTGGCGAAATGGTGGCGTTAGTCGGCGCTTCGGGTTCTGGCAAATCTACGCTGCTGAGGACAATCAACGGGCTGCAAATAGCCGATGGCGGCACAGTTGAAATCTTCAACACACCGCTACAGAGTGCAGGCAAGCTGCATTCCAAGGCTCGCCGACTGCGGGCTCAGGCAGGCTTTGTTTTTCAGCAGTTTAATCTCGTTAGTCGGCTCAGCGTTTTAGAAAATGTGCTGATTGGCAATCTGTCGCAGACCTCTACTGTGCGCTCTACCTTTCGCCTGTTCACCTCAGCTGAAAAAACGCGAGCCCTAGCAGCACTCGACCGGGTGGGCATTTTAGGGCAGGCCTATAAGCGAGCAGCCTTGCTCTCGGGCGGGCAGCAGCAAAGGGTGGCGATCGCCCGCTGCCTGATGCAGGGCGCACAAATTATCCTGGCTGACGAACCGATTGCTTCGCTTGACCCTGAGTCGGCCCGGCAGGTAATGGAGCTGTTGACCGATTTGAATCGCGATCGCGGTCTGACGGTCATCACCTCGCTGCATCAGGTGCAGATGGTGCGGTTTTACTGTGATCGGGCGATCGCCCTGCGAGACGGAGCCGTACAGTTTGATGGAGCCACCGCAGCGCTGAATGATGAGCGGCTCAACAACATCTATGGCGCTGCTGCCGAAGAGCTGGTGCAGCGAGGCCATGCAGAGATACTCGCAGGATAAACCGCCGAATTTCATTCTTTTATTTCTCACCTTATGCCCTTAGGAGTCTTTCATGATCAGACAGCTGCTTACACCCGCTAAAAAATGGACTGCTCTGCTCACGGTGGCGCTATTTAGCGGCGCTATTTTGACCAGCTGTAGCGGCAGTTCTACGCCGGACGCTGAAGTGAGTGCTACAGATACGGCTGACGAAACCCAAGCCTGTGCTCCCGAGCTGACAGAGCTGGACTTTGGCATCATCTCCACCGAGTCGCAAGATAACCAAAAGCCCAAGTGGGAGCCCTTTATCGCCGCCATGTCGGAGGCGCTAGGACGCGACGTGAAGGCGTCTTATGCAACCGACTATGCCGGTGTGATTGAAGCGATGGGTGCGGGCAAAGTACAGATGGCCTGGTTTGGCGGCAAGTCTTACATCGAAGCGGCTGAGCGCTCTGATGCCGAAGCCTTTGCCCAGACGGTCAACAGCGATGGCACCAAAGGCTACTATGCCTATCTCATCACCAACAAAGACAACCCCATCCTGGCAGATATTGACATCGAAGCGGGCAACGGCGACCAATATGTAGTCGAGAACGCCCCCAATCTCACCTTTGCCTTCAACGATCCCAACTCTACCTCGGGCTTTTTGGTGCCCAGCTATTACGTCTTTGCAAAAAACAACGTTGATCCTGAGCAGGCGTTTAAGGAGCTGATCTTTGCAGGGAGCCATGAGGCGACGGCTCTAGCAGTGGCCAACAATCAGGTAGACGTGGCCACTAACAACAGCGAATCTCTCGTCGAAGTCGAAAAAAATGACCCGGCTGCCTTTGAAAACATTCAGATAATTTGGACATCGCCTGAAATTCCGAGTGACCCGATTGCCTATCGCAAAGACCTGCCTGACTGCTTAAAGAGCGATATTCAAGACTTCTTCTACAATTATGACGATGAGGCTATTTTAGGGCCTTTAGAGTGGCAGGGATTTGACAAAGCTGATGACAGCACCTGGAATACGGTGCGTGAATTGGAATACAGCAAGAGCATTCTCGAAGTAGAAAATGACGCTAGCCTGGACGAAGCGACCAAGCAGCAGCAGCTAGACGAGCTCAATAAAAAACTAGAGGCGGTGCAGTAAGACTTCCCTCTTGACGTTGCTCATATCACGGTCAGGCGTTGAAGACACCGGAGACACTGGTTTCCGGCAACCGCCTGACTTTTCTCTTTTCTCTATTTTTTGCGGATGGCGGCTATGTCTTCTGAATCTGAGAAATACGCGCTCCCGGTTTCTCCAGCGGTGATGGAGATGCAGGAGTGCGATCGCCCCACCCCTACTCAGCTAGCGCAGTGGATTGCTTTTGGGTTGGGAGCACTCGCCCTCCTCTACTACTCGGCAATAGTCAGCGAAATTGACCTGGTGGAGCTAGCCGAAGGCGGCAGCACGATGGGTGAATACATCAGCCGCTATTTTCCGCCTAATTTTTCTGACTGGTCCTCTTACCTGACAGATATTATTGAAACAATTGGCATGGGGATTTGGGGGACTTTGCTGGCTGTGATAGTGGCTGCGCCGCTCTCGATTTTGGCCTCAGCTAACCTTTGCCCGGTGTGGATAGTACAGCCGACCCGCCGAATTCTAGACGCGATGCGAGCGATCAATGAGATTGTGTTTGCCCTGGTGTTTGTGGTTGCTGTAGGGTTGGGGCCATTTGCGGGCGTGCTGGCTCTTTTTGTCCATACGGCGGGTATTTTGGGCAAGCTTTTTTCTGAAGCGATTGAGAATATTGAAGTGGGGCCCATTGAGGGGGTGCGGGCAACGGGCGCGAGCAAGTTTCAAGAGATTTTATTTGGCGTGATTCCTCAGGTGATTCCGCTGTGGATTTCCTATGCGCTCTATCGTTTTGAATCTAACGTGCGCTCGGCTACAGTGCTAGGAATTGTCGGTGCGGGCGGCATTGGGGTTTCTCTCTATCAGAGCTTTCGCTCTTTTGACTACACTAAGGTCTGCGCTATTTTAATTATTTTGGTGCTGGTGGTGGGCGTAATTGATGCAGCTTCGGCCTGGTTACGCAGGCGGTTTATTTGACGTTTTCCGTCTGGCATTTCTGTTGGGCGTTTCTATTGGGCATTTAAGAGACAGGCGCTGTGTTGTCGAAAACTAACTCCATGCGATCGCCCCTCAACCTCGCCACTCCATATTCAATCAGCCGACCG
>JBBSNR010000418.1:0-3097 GCA_038260635.1 Phormidesmidales cyanobacterium | reverse complement strand
GGGCGACCCGGCGGTCAGAAGACTGCACGGTGCGATTTACCTGCCGAATCCGACCCCGCTGGCACAGCTTCAGGCACAAGTCAGCTTCCTCCATCAGCGTCAGGGCGCTGTCGAAACCGCCGCAGCCAGCAAAATCCTGCTTCCGACAAAACATCACCTGATCGCCAAACAGCAGCCGCAGCCCGTTTTGAAAGAACTGCCTGGGCCGAAATAGCAGCGGCGCGTAGTAGGTTTTGAGCGCGTTGTGTAGCGACGTACCCCAGCGCGTGGTCGATGGCCCCGTCATCAGTGAGATAAAGCCTCCGCAGGCAACTTGAGCATCGGCCAGGGTTGTCGCAATCACCGCGACCAAATCGTCGGGCACTAGCGTATCGCCATGTAAAAAGCACAGCACGTCTCCCTTGGCCTGCTCTGCTCCCAGATTCATTTGCAGAGACCGTCTGGCCTGCGCCGCGTGGATGACAGTGGCCCCAGATTGCTGGGCGATCGCCACAGTTCCATCCGTACTGCCGCCGTCAACAACAATCACCTCTTTGGCGGGCGGATCGAGCAGCATCAGGCAGCGGAGCGATCGCGCCAAACAATCGGCTTCGTTGAAAGTCGGAATGATAATCGAAACGTCCGTCAGGTTCTTCAAGCGGGTACTGCCTGATTGCGTGCAGGAGCCTGCCTTCTGACGACGCGATCGCCTCTCTGCGCCCCCCGAGTTTCAGTGACGACGGTGCACTGCCCTTCGCGGCCTTTGCGCTCGTAATAAATCACTACCCAGTCACGGGTTTTACCCAGCTCATGAGCCCGAGCAGTGTTGGAGTACAGCGCGCTAAACTGCCAGCCATCCTGCTGAGCGTGCATAACCGGCAGCCAGCGTTTGTTCCCCGGATTAAATCGGCGCGGGGTAACCGTTGGTAGCTGGTTCGCCCCGGCGAGATGGCGGTACTGAGCATCGATTTTTAACAAGAGATCGGTTGACGGCTGAGCGGCATCACAGCTCTTGCCTTGCTCTTGCCATCGACTCAGCCGAGCGTGCTGACGAGATGAGCGGTTAAGCATGGTTTCTAGCGCGTCGCGAATCAGCTGAATCCGACCTTTGCCAAACCCTCGCACCCCGTCAAGCCTGCCGGTATGCGCCGCTAGCTCCAGCGCTTCTAGCGTCTCGATGCCCAGCTCCCGATAGATGCGGCGGGCCAGCACTTCCCCAATGCCCGGTACAGTGACAAAGCGATCTTCAGGAGAGAGTTCTGCCAGCAAGCGCTGATGCAAGCTCAGTTCACCCGTATGAATCAGTTCCTCAAGCGACGCCGCTAAGCGCTTGCCAACACGCGGCAGTTTTTCCAGTCCCGGCGTCCCCTCGGCCTGCAAAATATCGACAACAGAATGCGCCCATGAGCGAATCGTCTGGGCAGCTTCTCGGTAAGCCCTGATTCGGTAGTAGCCAGCAGCTTGAATCTCTAAAAGATCAGCAACCTGTTCTAAAACAGCAGCGACTTCGCCGTTAGAAAAAGGAAAGCATTTAACGGGGGCAGCGGTTTGCATCATGTCTGAAATACGTCTTGCGTTGACGCTAATTCTCTCTTTCTATTATCGAACATTTGAGCAGATTTGACCGGCTTGGTGCCCAATATTAAAGGCGGTTACTACGACCAAATGGGTGCGGCGTAACGACCCCTTGCAAGCACTTCAGGTGACCTGCTGGAAAACACTATTCGGAGCGCATTGCGTATAATTTGAAGCGTAACCTGATAAAAGATTTGGATTGCTATGGAAGCCTTGATCGTCTCTGCTCTGTTGCTAGCAGGTTCACCGGCTCTGCCGACTGAAGTGTCTGAGCCAATCTCATTAGAACAGGTAAATTCAGCAGAGATCTCGCAGCCAGAGGCAAACGCTAGCCAAAAGCAAGCCGCTTGCCCGCCCGGACAGTTTCCTTCTGCCTTTCCTGATGTGTACCCGACAGATTGGGCATATCAGGCGGTCAATCGCTTGGCGAGTAGAGCTGTGCAGTGCTTTGATTTGCCTGCTGAAGAGACTCTCAACCAGTAGCCCCTTATTGTGAACGTGTTGTTGTGCGCACGTTCTTACAAAGGCTTATTCCTGCCCCTTATTCCTGCACGTAGATATGTACGTAGCCGTTAGCGTTGCGTTCGACTGCGCCCGAAAAGCCGCCTTTGCTGAAGGTGAAGCGATCGCGCTCTCCCTTTCTCACTGCTTCCAAGCCATCTTCAATCTTCTTAGTCGAACGACCGTCGAGCATTCCTAAAAATGCAGCGCGCATCACCAGTCGGTCAGTCGCCGGAGAAAAGGCTGCTTCTGACTGGCGTACCCGAGTCGAGTCTTCGTCATAGACGTAGGCCAGCGTCACCCGGTTTGGCACCACGGTATAAACGCTGGTATAAAAGCCATCTTGGGCCGATTCTCTCGTCGGTGAACCGAGCCGGGCACGAATGTCATCTTCTGAAGCACCCGGCGGAAATCCCGGAATCGCGACTGTCCCGCTGCCAGTATTACCGGGCTGGGCATTAGCCGGATTGCCGCTGTTGGTCAGCAGCAGCGGTGGCTCCGAACTGCTCGACTTTGGCGGTTTTTCTGGCTTAGCATCCTCATCATTGTCATCGTCTTCGTTAGACGCGGTATTGCCTTCATCATCTGCTGAGTCGTTGCTGTCGATCTCTTCGGGTTCATTCTCTTCTACGGCGGCTGGCTCAGTCTGTTCGCCTTCAGAATCATCGGGCGCGGGCAGCTGTACTTCTGGTAAGGAGACTTGCGGAAGATTACTCAGCCCATCATTGAGCTGCTGATATAGCCAGAACCCGGCTCCCGCTACGATACCGGAGATCGCCATCAGCCCAATGCCTAAAGTCGCCGCGCAGCCACCTCCTTTCGCCTTATGCCTTACCGGAGGCCGCACCGAAGGCTGATGCACAGTATCAGCTCCATAGCCTGTTGGGACAGGCACAGCTACGGTCTCATTCTCTGTGACCGCTGGCACTGACCGATAGGCTGGAGAGACTACCTGAGTTGGAAATTCCGAAGGTCTAGGCGGCGGCATTCTGCTCGCTGGCGGCTGCGTACGGCCAAAGAAACCGGTTCGCTGACGGCCCTC
>JBBSNR010000417.1:0-3107 GCA_038260635.1 Phormidesmidales cyanobacterium | reverse complement strand
TATGACTGTGCCTATATGTCAGCGCGAGGTCTGGGCGATCTGTCGGCTTATCTGCTAGATGTGCATGGTGTGCGGCCCCCTCATCTCGGCAAAAAAAATATGGAGGGGGCAGCCGTGGGCGATCGCTACTTCATCCCCCCAATAGTGAGCTACCGCTTAGAAGCGCTGTCGCCGAAGGCAAAGGGACTGCTGCTATGGCTAATTGAAGGCCACATTCTCTCCAGTCAGGAAGTTGATTTTTTGGTGTCGCTACCGGCGATTGAGCCGAGGGTGAAGGTGGTGCTAGAAGTGGGGGGCGATCGCACTTTTACCTGGTTCCCTCTTAAAGAAGCTGTAGCCGCTTAAGTCTTGCCACTCGCTAGCATAGAGCGGTGAAACCTTCAGAAGCCAAGATTTATTACACAGATGTAGACCGTTTGTCGCCGCTGCGAACCCTACAAGCGGGAACCTGGTTTAAGCTGATTTGCGGCGCTAGCTATCAAGATCTGCCAGCCGTCAGAAGTTTGACGCTGGCCTATGCGCTGGCGGGAGCCGACTGTATTGATGTCGCCGCAGATCCGGCGGTGATGGCAGCGGCAAAAGCAGGACTCGCCGCTGCTGAGCAGATTGCCAGCGCCGGTAGTCAACGATCTTCGTATCAGCAGCCATTGCTAATGGTCAGCATGAGCGCCGGGGAAGATCCTCACTTTCGTAAAGCCTGGTTTGACCCGGCTGTCTGCCCGGCTGAGTGTCCGCGTCCGTGCGAGAAAATTTGCCCGGCGGCGGCGATCAGCAGATCATCCGGTGTGATTCGCGATCGCTGCTATGGCTGTGGGCGCTGTTTGCCGGTGTGCCCTTTGGGACTGATCGAAGCGCGGTCGTATCCGACGACGTTAGATGCGATCGCGCAGCAGGTGCTCAGCCAGGCCGACGCCTTAGAAATTCATACGCAGGTCGGCCAGCAGGCAGCCTTTAAGCACCTGTGGCAAACCCTGCACCCACAGATGGCCCATCTCCAGCTGATTTCTATTAGCTGCCCTGATGGAGAAGGGTTAATTGCTTATCTTACTGAGTTACAGCGTCTTGTTGGCCCGACCGAAACCGGACCGACTTTGGTCTGGCAGACAGACGGTCGGCCCATGAGCGGTGATATCGGTCGGGGAACGACTCACGCTGCCATTCGCCTGGCTCAGAAAGTGCTTTCCTCCGGGCTATCGGGCCATGTTCAGCTGGCTGGTGGTACTAATCAATACACGGTGCTTAAGCTAAATGAACTAGGGCTGTTAGGCCATCAACAAGCAGACGCTTCGACTGGTCGTACCGCCGGTCGGAGGGTGTCAGGGATCGCCTATGGCAGCTTTGCTCGACACTTGTTAATGTCAGTTATTGAGCAAACCCTTTATCTTGAAGAGGATCCCCATTCGTTGTGGAAGGCTGTGGAGCTAGCCGAATCTTTAGTGGGGCCTTTGAAAGCGGTCATGTCGTCAAGGTAGCTGCGCGGTGTACAGCCTCTGTGCATAGAGTATTGGCAGTGTCATTTTTGACTTACCCCCTGACCGTCTTAATTACACTACTTTCTTGCTCAATCCATTCTCTATGCAAAGTCTTGACGACAGCTTGTTTGACAGTGGCCCTTCCATCAAGTCCACGGAGAACCCTACAGAGGAGTCTGCCGAAGCTTTCTCACCAGCCCCTCCAACCGGGGATGCCTCCGAGCAGCCAGCGATCCCCAAAGTTACCGACGATCTCTCTCAGCTGCTAGCAATTCTACCTGCCTACATCCGAGCCACCCTGACTCAGCATCCCAATCGCGATCAGCTGATTGAAGTGGTTTTAGATCTGGGCCGGCAGCCAGAGGCAAGGTTTTCAGAATCGGTGGAATACCTCTCTGAGACGCCGGTTTCAAAAGCTGATTTGCAGCACTGCATCGACCGGGTCGGCCATTTTGGTGGCGACAACAGAGCTGGGTTAGAAAAAACGCTGCACCGGATCAGCGCCATCCGCAACCGGGCGGGTGAAGTGATCGGGCTGACCTGCCGGGTGGGGCGGGCTATTTTTGGCACCATCGGGATGATTCGCGATCTGGTTGAGACCGGCGGATCGATCCTGATGCTCGGACGGCCTGGGGTAGGGAAAACAACGGCCCTCAGAGAAATTGCTCGGGTACTGGCCGACGATTTGATGAAGCGGGTGGTCATTATTGACACCTCTAACGAAATCGCTGGCGATGGCGACATTCCCCACCCGGCCATTGGCAGAGCGCGGCGAATGCAGGTATCCCGGCCCGAAGAGCAGCATCAGGTGATGATTGAAGCGGTGGAAAACCACATGCCTGAAGTGATTGTCATTGATGAAATTGGCACCGAGCTAGAAGCGCTGGCAGCTCGTACTATTGCCGAACGCGGCGTGCAGCTAGTCGGCACAGCCCACGGCAATCGCCTGGAAAATCTGATCAAAAACCCGACCCTGTCCGATCTGGTTGGCGGCATTCAGTCTGTCACGTTAGGAGACGATGAAGCTCGGCGTCGGGGTAGCCAAAAGAGCGTACTAGAGCGCAAAGCACCGCCGACTTTTGATATCGCTGTAGAGATGTTAGAGCGCCAGCGCTGGGTAGTGCATGAAGATGTGTCCGCCACGGTGGACTATTTGCTGCGAGGCCGGGTGCCGGGTCAGCAGGTGCGATCGCTCGATGCCGACAATCAGATCGTCATTACCGACGAGCTGCCAGGCGAATCCAGCCTGGCGACTGCGGCGCTGCGGTCAGATCGCCGAGGACAGCTGCGCTCGGGCAATTTGAAAGCGCCGCAGCCTGCTCCAGGCGGCTGGCGCTCCTCCGGTCGCATGAAGCCTTTGGGATCTGATTCATTTGGCAAGCGAGCCAGCCGCCCGCCAGCGACCATTGATGAGCGGCAGAGCTTTCAGACGCTGCTAGACAACTCACTGGCTCAGCTACCGGCCTCTTCGACTCGTTTAGATGATAAGAGTGTGATCGCCAATGAGGAAGACGACAGCGATCTAACCCGCGTCTACGCCTATGGGATCAGCCGTCAGCAGCTGGATCATGTTGTGCGCACGCTGTCTTTGCCAGTGAAGTTCACTAAAGACTTGGCGTCGGCTGATGCGGTGTT
>JBBSNR010000416.1:0-3135 GCA_038260635.1 Phormidesmidales cyanobacterium | reverse complement strand
TGCTAGCCCATCGTTCTGTCGCTCGCGGCCACGATGGGCCAGCGGTCAGCATCTACATAGCGCATGGGACAAATGGGTAGAAAAATTGCATTGCTGATTGGAGTTGGAGAATACGGCGAAGGACTCAGAACGCTGCGGTGCCCGGTTAATGGCGTCAAAGCGATGCAGTCGATGCTGAGCAATCCAGCCATCGGTGGGTTTGACGTTGTCGTGCCGCTGATCAATCCAGATGTGGGAGAGATGCGATCGCGCATTTGCGAAGTCTTCTCCCAGCTGACCAAGCGAGATCTGGTGCTGTTTTACTTCACCGGCCACGGCATCAAAGACATGACCGGCGACTTCTACCTGACAACCGCCCAGACTCAGCTCTTTGCGAACGGCAGACCGAATACGGGCACCGCCGTCGAAGCTGATTTTTTGAAGCGAGAGCTGAGCAACGCCTCGGCAGAGCGCAAAGTAATCATTTTAGACTGCTGCTTTGGCGCAGCCTTTGCCAACGGCTTTTTGGCCATGAATGATGACAGCGTCGATGTCGAAGCGCAGCTAGGCGGCAAAGGCTGGTGCTTACTCACCGCCTCGACCTCAGCTCGCTACGCCCTAGAGCAAGAAGGCGAAAGTCTCTCAGTTTACACCCGCTACCTGGTAGAAGGGCTCAAAACTGGCGGCGCAGCGCCCGATGGACAAAGCTTTATCTCGGCCCGGCACCTGCACGAATATGTAAAGGCGCAGGTAGAAGTGGCTGCGCCAGCCATGGAACCGGCCATTTTTAACGCGCAGCAGGGCTACGACATTGTCATTGCCAAAGCTCGGGTTGATAATAAGCAGCGCTATCGCAAGCAAGTTCAGCAAAAGGTTCGCGATGGCGATATTGGCCCCGCTGGTCGAGCTGCTTTATTACACTGGCAGCAGCGGTTGGGGGTGCCGCCCGCGCAGGCAAGGCAGATTGAAAACGAGATTTTGCAACCCTACCGAGAAAAGCAGAAGCACTTGGCGGTTTATACAGAAGCGATCGCCGCTGAGAGAGCATTCTCCTACCCACTCAATGAACAGGCTGTTCAAGATTTAAAAGACTTGCAGCGACTGCTGAGCTTACGCGATGAAGATGTGCGGGCGATAGAGCAACAGATTTTAGGCGATCAGGCTTTCTCTTCCGGCCAACCTCAAATTCATCTATCGGTCTGGCCAGCGGAGATAGCCCAGCCTGAAGTAGTGCAATACCCCACCTTTAGCTTTGAAACGGTGCGGGTTGATCAGCAGGGCGAAGTGATTGAGGCGATCGCCGCCGAAGCAACCACCTTTACCGAAGACTTAGGCAATGGCATCACGCTAGAAATGGTTCGTATACCAGGGGGCACCTACCAGATGGGCGCAGCTACGGGCGAAGCCGGTGCCAGCGAAGACGAATACCCTCAGCGCGAGGTGACAGTGCCCGAGTTTTGGCTAGGGAAATATGCCATCACTCAAGCCCAATGGCAAACAGCGGGGATTATAAAAAAGGCAGAGCGAGATTTGCAAACTGACTTTGCCTGTTCAAAAGATCCCAGCCAACCGGTCGAAAGCATATTCTGGACAGATGCAGTGGAGTTCTGCCAGTGGCTATCGCAGCGTACCGGACACACCTATCAGTTGCCCAGCGGCGAACAGTGGGAATACGCCTGTCGCGCAGGCACAACAACCCCGTTTTACTTTGGCCCCACCATCACACCCGACTTGGTGAACTACAACGGTAGCTACGCCTACGGCCATGGGCCAAAGGGCTCATACCGCAAGCAGACCACCGCAGTCGGTAGCTTCCCACCCAATCTCTTTGGTTTGCACGACATGCACGGCAACGTCTGGGAATGGTGCTTAGATGGCTGGCACGATCTCCATCACGACGCCTTTGCAAAAGACTGTGCCTGCCGACTCTCCAACCAGAAGAAATCGTTACGCGGTGGCTCTTGCTTTTACCTACCGACAAACTGCCGGTCTGCCTACAGCCTCAGCTATCCGTTTCACAGCAGAATCGACGATATCGGCTTTCGAGTCGTCTGTCTCTCACCCACACAGTCTCCGCTGGTCGATTTGCAGCAGTTCACAATAATCCTTTCTTGATGGCAATAATTTGGATGAGCTTACCTCTGTGCTGCGGCCAGTGCTGCGGCCCGCTGCGCCAGTGCCAAAGCGCCCACGATGCCAGCCCTACTCCCTAGCTTCGGCGGTACGATATACGCTTCAATATCGCTCGTAATTGCGGGCATATCCAGATAGGCATTTAGCTTTTTACCCACCTGCGAGCGAATAAGCGGAAAAAGCTGCTTTTGTTCCATGACGCCACCCCCCAAGATAATTCGCTCGGGTGATAGTGTCAGAATGTAGTTGACCAGACCAATGGCCAAATAGTTTGCTTCTAGGGTCCAAGCCGGGTGATCTGCCGGTAGAGAATTTGCTTTTTGGGCCCACCTTTTCTCCATCGCAAATCCAGAGGCTAAGCCTTCTAGGCAGTCTTTGTGAAACGGGCAAGACCCTGGGAAAGGGTCGATAGATAAATCGTGCGGAATCAGAATATGACCCATTTCGGGGTGCAGCATACCGTGAATAGGCTGGCCGCTCACCATCCCACCGCCCCCAATGCCTGTGCCTACAGTCAAGTATATGAACGTCTCTAATCCTTTTGCGTTGCCCCACTGGTGCTCGCCCAAAGCCGCCGCGTTGACATCCGTATCAAAGCCTATGGCAACGTTTAAATCACGTTTAACCACACCTGCAAAATCAATCTGTTGCCAACCTGGTTTTGGTGTGTTTAAAAACCAGCCAAATTTAGGAGAGTCTGCGCGGACATCGACAGGGCCAAAAGCCCCAATGCCAATAGCTGCGAGCGTTCCCTCTACCCTTGTCTGCTGACGAAAAAAATCAATCACTTGAGGAATAGTTTCAGCGGGAGTAGTGGTGGGAATACGGGTGACTGCCCGCAGATCGTCAGGGCCTGTTCCTACCGCGCAGACAAACTTAGTACCCCCTGCTTCAATCGCGCCTAAAAGTGACATACTATCGCCCTCAAGTGAATGATCCGGGTGAACTGTGGCCTTGCAGTAAGGGCAGCGAATTGTAAAGACGACTCATGCTTGGCAGGCCACTTTGATCTTATAATACGCT
>JBBSNR010000415.1:0-3145 GCA_038260635.1 Phormidesmidales cyanobacterium | reverse complement strand
GCTCAGGCTGATCGGTTTACGCAAGCTCACCAGTTTGGTTTGCTCTCCCGCAGTCGTAGAAAGATACGGGCCGCGCTGAATATATGAAATCAAAAAATGTTAGTTCGACGTAGTTCTGGGCAATATTTGTCTATCTAAGATAGGACAGCTGCCTGTGAATGTTCTGACTTGTCCGGTATGTAACCACAGCAAACACAAGTCTCTCCATCGACTTCACGAGGGAGAATTGATGACCTGTGGCAACTGTCAAGTCGTTTTCTTCACGCCTATGCCTACCGACAAAGAATTAGAGATTTTTTATAACAGTGGATATCACGATAACTTTAGCAAAAGCACGATGGTCGGCTGTTCTTTTGCAAAAAATCGCTATGCAGCACTAGAAGAGCTACTCAAGACCCATCTGCCTTCACTTATAGAAGCTCCGAACAAGTCGCTGCTAGATGTGGGTTGCGGCACTGGCGATTTCTTGAAGATTGCACAGCAAGCAGGATGGCGCATTTCAGGAACAGAATTAGGTCAAGATGCAGTTAAACAAGCTACGCAAAAGCTAGGTGACTGCGTTTTGCAGGGCAATATTTCTACCCTTGACCTACCGACTACCTCTTACAATCTCATTACGAGCTACCACGTCATCGAGCATTTGCTTGACCCGGTGAAGAAGCTCAGACAATGCCATCGGTTGCTGTCTTCTGGCGGCGCTTTATTTGTCGAGACGCCTAATATCAACAGCATAGGTGCTCGAATAAGAGGCTCTAAGTGGTCTCATATTATTCCACCAGAGCACATAGTTTACTTTTCACCTCATTCACTAACACACGCTTTACACGAGGCCGGATTTAAGCAGGTTCTGATACTCACCAGCGTGCCTCAGACTATTGAAAGCATTCAGAACTGGCCTGTTTTTCTCAAAGGGATAGCAGCTTCTCTATACAATCTTGCACCGAAGTTTGCTATGGGCGCGGCTCTTCAAGCGATCGCATTCAAAGACTAACACTATCTATGCAGCTGCTATACACGCTCACCGGTTATCCTCCCGCTATCGGAGGTGCCCAAATTCATCAGCACCTCTTAGCTCAACAGATGAATAAAAACAGTACTGTACAGGTAGTGAGTCACTGGCAGCGCAATCGCGCTGACTGGCTTTTAGGAACAACTCTCCGGGCACCTCAACAGCCCAATAACTATGTAGTAGATGGTATACCTGTGCATCGCATGGGCATATCGCTGGCAGAAAAGTTGAAAATGGCCCCTTTTCTGCCAACTTACTATCCGCTGATGAAGCCGTCTTTAGCGGCGATCTCAAGCACATTAGAGAGTCATCTCACCCCCTTTGCTAAGGCAGCTAGCCTAATTCACAATGTCAGGATCGGACGAGAGGGCTTAACGGCGGCTTCGCTGCGAGCAGCCCGCCATCGGGATATTCCCTTTGTCCTTACGCCAGTCCATCATCCGCGATGGGTCGGTTGGCGATACCAATGCTATACCAGTCTGTATCGCCAAGCTGATGGTATTTTTGCGTTAACTGAGTCTGAGAGGCAAATCTTAATTGGTTTGCAAGTCAAACCAGAGCTAATTCATGTCATCGGTCATGGCCCTGTTATCTCAGAAGCGTATGATGCCCTAGCTTTCCGAGCTAAACATGGCATAGAAGCCGATGCGCCAATTGTTCTATTTCTTGGACAGCACTACGAATATAAAGGCTATCGTCAGCTTCTAGAAGCGACAAGGCCTGTTTGGGAGAAACATCCCGATACGCATTTTGTATTTGTCGGGCCTGCTGTTAAAGACTCAGAAAAGGCCTTTTCACTCAACGCTAACTCTCGCATTCACCGTTTAGGAAGCGTTAGCTTGCAAGAAAAAACTAGCGCCTTAGCCGCGTGCAGTCTGCTCTGCCTGCCCTCCACCCAAGAGAGTTTCGGCGGTGTTTACACAGAAGCATGGATGTTTAAAAAGCCTGTTATTGGCTGCCATATTCCAGCAGTAGCAGAAGTTATTGACGATGGCATTAATGGTTTTTTGATCGGGCAAGAAACCAGTCAAATTACCCAGCGCATACTGGATCTTTTAGAGAGTCCTGAGCTAGGCAAATCTATGGGGTCACAAGGGTACGCAAAAGTTCAACAGCTTTATACATGGCCAACCATCGCGCAGAGAGCTAGAGCTGCTTACAACAAAATTCTGGACAGTTCTATTTGACGACGAGAAAAGTGATTAAAGTTGCGTCGCCATCTCTGTGGGCACACTGAAGCTTAGAGAATTTGCAGTAGATGAACGCACTCACAGGTCTACGCGCAGTTTTGTTGACCCATTCTAAAAGTCTATGTCGCAGCGTATTTTACGGACGTGTATCAACCAGACTACTTATGAGCAAGCTTGCGATCGCATCCAAACCCTCATCCAAACCCAGCAATCTAGCTACATCGTCGCTGCCAACGTTCACGTTGTCATGACCGCCTACTGGCATTCAGAATACCGGCATATTCTAGACAAAGCGGCCCTGATCACACCAGATGGAATGCCGCTGGTGATGGGAATGCGGTGGCTCGGTGCGCGCCATCAGCCGCGAGTGTATGGGCCAGATCTGATGTTGGCCTGGTGCGATCGCGCCGCCCAAACCAACCTGCCCATCTATCTATACGGCAGCACGCCCGAAACGCTCCAGCGCCTCTCCGAAAAGCTGCATCACACTTTCCCCAACTTGCGCATTGCCGGGATGCACTCACCGCCCTTTAGAGCGCTCACTGCTGAAGAAGAAGCCGCCGACTTAGCGCAAATTCGGCGATCGGGTGCGGCAGTCGTCTTCGTCGGGCTGGGCTGCCCGAAACAAGAAGAATGGATGTATCGGCAGATGGGTAAGCTAGAGGCAGTCATGATTGGCGTTGGCGCAGCCTTCAAATTTCACAGCGGCGAAATTGACCAGGCTCCCAGATGGATGATGCGGCTCAGCCTTGAATGGTGCTTTCGCTTAGCCAGAGAGCCCAAGCGCCTCTGGTCTCGCTATCTATTTACCAACACTGCCTTTGTCTATCTGTTTTCACAGCAGCTCATCAAGCATTACATCAGTAATCTTACCCAGCGTTTTCAGCGATTCAAAGCTCTGTATAAAGAATAAGGATCTCGTAAAAGGCACCATTCCTGAGCCCTC